>JADLCR010000058.1 GCA_020847095.1 Oligoflexia bacterium
AATTCAAATCATTGTTTCAGTCTGCCTGTTTGCCCTCGCCATTGGCCTTGGCAGCGGCCTGATCTAAAACGGCGCCTCTAATACAGCTGGTTACCCGTTTGGGGTAACGGATTTGCTCGGATTTAAAATCTATCAGGGGTTTTATAGCCTTTGCTGCCTACGAATGCAGCTTAGTGGATGAATTCGATTCATGGAGTGTTCATGTGAATGACTCGGCTCAAACCGGCATGTTCTTCGATAACGACCACTATATTGCACTGGGTCTGGTACGCGCCGGTGGATTAGAATGTACTAACTGCCCAATGAACTATGAGTTTTCCGGCAACGACGATGGCGTTGTTGAAGATTTTCGAATGAGTGTTTACCCTGATGGAAAAGTCGAAGGATTATTAATCGTGAATCCTGAATCCGTCGAACGCCAAGAGTATCCAATGATCTGCCTTAAGATGAAGGAAAAAGACGCAAATCAAATTTCTTGGAGCGAAGCTGAAGAAGCTCTTCGAAACGCCAGTAAAAACGGTGGCTCCACTCGATTTTAAATTTGTCAGACAAGATCGAAGTATCGAAAAATTGGTTGCACCGCCACGCGCCAAATGAATTAGCGTTTTTTGCGATCGATTTTAGTCGCCATTTTCAGTCATACTTACAATATGACTAAACGATGGCGATTTCTTAAAATCGGTAAGAACAAAGTCAAGATTGACAGCGAAGACTTTGATCGCGTTTCTCGACATAAGTGGCGGATCCGAACTCGAAAAGACACGAGCAAGCTAACAATTATTACTAGCGTTCATACGTCAAAAGGCGCCAGAAACATTTCTTTAGGCCACTTCATCATGAATCCGCCAAAAGGAAAAGTTGTTTATCCCCGACGGTATTTTGAAGGTTTTGATTTCAGAAAAGACAACCTGATTGTATGCACCATCCAAGAGCGACAAACCATGCTTCCAAAAAAACGAAGCCAAGCAAGCTCGAATTATCGGGGCGTTTCTTATAGTAAAAAAAATAAGCGCTGGCGGGCCAGTATTACCGTCAAAGGAAGGTCCATCAATTTAGGTGATTATTCCACCGAAGCAAGCGCCGCTCTTGCCTATAACCAGGCCTCAAAAAGATATTTTGGGGACCTTGGCTATCAAAATACCATCACCCGCAAAAGCAATCGCCGGTCATCGTAGTCATATTCCCATTGCTTTTAAATGGAGACCTTTTGCGAGGATACCGCATTGCTCATCGTGCTATTCATATTTTTGTCTTGATTTAAAAACAACTGTTGCCAGATTTCAAAACATAGAAAAGTCATCAGTTGCTTACTTTCTAATAGCTCGCTGGGAGTGCAATCCAGAAATTTTTTAAGTGCCGCTTTATTGAAGATTGTCGATCCCCGCTTAATAGAGGTACTTACCGTATCTTTTACAAATTCAGCGTATCCATCGCCAAAACAACTTTCTGATGGCAAATAAAATGACCGCTTTTTCTTGCCCGTGACGTTAGCTGGAAGCAAATGATTTCGAGAAGCCGACTCCCGCAACAAGCATTTTTGCTGATTTATCTTTGTTTTGTAACTTCGAGGAAGCCTCAAACAAAACTCGACCAAGTGATGATCTAAATACGGAACGCGCGCTTCGATAGAGTGCGCCATCGTAAGCTTATCCATTCGAAGCATACCCTGGTCTGTGTTCCAGAATTTTAAGTCAAGCTGTAAGAGGCGATTTTGAAATTCTCGAGTGTTGGTTTTCTCTAGGAACTCTCTAAAAATACCATCAGGCTGATTTTTATTCACAACCGATTCGAAATAATCATGCGAAAACAAATCGATCAGTTGTTGAGAGCTAAAAACGCCAGCCAGATCCAAGTAGCTCTTGGCTAGATCATCTTCACTTTCAAAAAATCGAACAGCCCTTTCAAGTCCTGAGCGCCCAAGGCGTGAGGGATACAACCATTGATTGTCCCACAAAGCTGTAGGCAAAGTACGAAAGATACTCGCAATTGCCGTTCGCACTGTTTTTGGTAAGTTTTCTTTGAGCGCTGAACCGAATGTCATTACAAACTGATGAATATAGCCGCCTAGAATTTCATCCGCACCCTCACCCAATTGAATGACCTTAACTTTTTTTGCCGCTGCCTCAGCCAACCGATAGGTCGCCACAATAATAGAATCTCCAATTGGCTCTTCTAGGTGCCAAAGCGCCTTTGGTAGATATTTATAATCCCGTGGGTCTATCGATATTGACGAATTATTGATCTTTAAAAACCGAGCAATCTCCCTTGCGTCTTCAATTTCATCTATTTCTGCGCCCATGCCAAAAGTAAATGTCTCGAGTTGAGTGCTGTGCTTAGCCATCAAGGCGCAAACTGCCGCTGAATCGATGCCTCCCGATAAAAAGGCGCCAACAGGCACATCACCAACCATACAACCTCTGACCGATTTTTCAAAAAGCTCTAAAAATTGATCTTGGGCTTGTCGCTCAGTGAGGGGCAAAAGGTCATTATAATCCTCTAGCTTCCAATAAGCTGTCGTTGAAACCACACCTGTTTTTTGAACGCGCATCATCGTTCCAGGTTGAAGTTTTCTTATATTCTTAAATAATGTCTTTTCGCCCGGAGAGTAGCGTAGAGCAAAAAAAGCTGGAACTTGAGAATCCTCAAGCTCAGTCCTAATCCCCGCCGCTAAAATTCCCTTAATTTCTGAGCTAAAAATTAATTGCTTATTGTCGATGTAATAATCAAGCGGCTTCACTCCAAGTCGATCTCTAATTAAGATCAATTCCTGCCGAATAGAGTCCCAGTATGCGATAGCAAACATGCCCGTAAGACGATTTACAAAATCAGGTCCGTACTCACGCAACCCATTGAGAATAACTTCTGAGTCTGTATTAGATCTGAAAGTACATCCCCGTTGAATAAGATCATTTTTCAATTCTTGGAAGTTGTACACTTCGCCGTTATAAGTCAGGCAAAAACGCCCAGAGTCATCTTGCATGGGTTGATGGCCCGCTTTAGACACATCAATAATCGATAAACGGCGATGAGAAAACCCAACCGGACCTTGCACGAAGACACCCTGATCATCGGGTCCACGATGGGCCATTATGTTGGCCATTTGTTCTAACAGCTTTTGAGAAGGTCCAGATCCGTCGAACTTCAAAATGCCGGCGATAGCGCACATGTCAAGATCCCTTAAAGGGTGAACTCTTACAAATAGAGGCGGTCCACGCGACGTTTAATCCGATCGGTTAGCTCCAATTGAAATCCAAAAAACAAGAAATTTAATCCTATGGAGAGAAACGACAAAATTAGAATAAAAGATTTCCGCTCAAACATGGCATGAAGGCTGAGATTTGTCTGCCAGGCGACGATAACGAAATCCAGAATCGATAAGAAAATAAAAAAGATCCCCCAGGGATACAAAAATCTAATGTGATGTCCCGAGCGAAGAATCAGTACGGGTAGAGTATAAAATACATAAAGAGGAATCGATGAAACCACCCTGGATTTTCCACTTTTTCGCACGTCCCATGCACTTGGAATTTCTTTGATTCGAAACCCTTTTTCTCTAGCATCAATTATAGTTTCTTGGACATAAGTGTGAGTTCCAATCATTTCAAGTTCATTGACTACTTCCGATGACATGGCTCTTAAGCCACCGTGCGAGTCCGTCAAAGGAAGCTTTGTCAAATACCGCAGGATGCGCACTAAAATAAAGATCCCGAATCGGTTCTTAAACCGATACTTGTAATCAATGAGTCCCTTTTGTTGAAATCGCGAGCCCAAAACTAGATCGGCTTCACCATTAGCAACTGGGGCCAAAAATGAACCGATTTCATCCATTCGCGACTGCCCATCTGCGTCCATAGAAAGTATGATATCGGGCTTTACAGAAAGGCTGATCTTAAGGCCCTTCCACATGGCAAACCCGAGGCCCTTTCCTTCTCCAATGACGACCGTAGCACCGACACTTTTAGCAATGGCCCGAGTATCGTCACGGGAATCGTCCGTTACAAAAACCCGAACCAACTCATAGCCGAGCCGTTCAATCTCTGCTTTTGCACTGAGAATCACTTCACGAATTGTTGCTGACTCATTTTTAGTAGGTATTACAACAGCAACTTTCTTCTTCATGTTTTTTCCTTAACAGATGGCTTCGTACCGTGGATGTTTAGTGATTGAATACGGCCACTTATGCCATTTCAAATCTATGATGGTCCCCTTGAAATTGGCAAGTTGGTCAACATCGTCTTTTGGCAAATTATAGGGCCCAAGTAGAATCATTTCCGAACTGTTCAGCGCCTCGCTCAAATTATTCGCCAAAACAATTTTGTCTCCGTAACGCTCTTTGAGTTTCTCCTGCGCTTGGGGACGGTCAACCACGGAGATTAGCCCCGGCTTCTGATAAGAGGGCATTTCCATCAAACGATCAATAGCTTCAACAATAGGGCTAAATCTAATGTCATCTGTATTAGCTTTGAAGGTCGCCCCAACAAAGCTCACATTTTTCACATTAGCTTTTTCAATCATATATAAAAGTCTATCGATATGTTCGTCATTACTCACCAGAACAGAATCCAACAATGGAGTTTTGAGCCCTTTGTGACTAGCTAGCGAGGAAGCTGTATGAAGCTCTTTAGGCAAACAAGAGCCGCCAAAGGCAAAACCAGGTCTCAAATAAACTGGTGAAATATTAAGTGTGGTATCACTTAAAAATAGATCGAATAACTCGTTAGAGTTTACTGAATAGGCTTTGCATATCACACCCATTTCATTTGCGAATGCTACTTTGGCCGCGTGAAAGCAGTTGTTGATATACTTAATCATCTCAGCCGCACGAATACTTGATCTATGCGCTGGTTTGGCAACTCGGAAAATCAGGTTGATTTTCTCTAAAATGGCAGCGGCGTTTTCTTGCTCTGAAAAACCAACAACGTTAAGACTGGGATTAAAGAAGTCAGAGATCGCCTGCCCTTCTCTTAAAAACTCTGGATAAAAACAAACATGAAAATCCTTCCCTGACTTTCTCTTACTTTCAGTTTCAAGCATTGGAATAACTAGTTCTTCCGTAGTTCCAGGCGGACTTGTGCTGCGGATTATTACAAGGGGATGATTTTGAGAATCTCTCAAAATGCGTCCAATTGACATGACGGTGGATTTTAATTGGGAAAGATTGGCCCCGCCTGAACTTAGGCTTGGGGTGCCTACACAAACAATATAAACGTCCGCATCAATTTCCCCCGGTTCTAGCTGAGATTTGAATTTCATGCGTGATGAACCGTGAGCCTTGTCAAAAAGTTCAGCAAGCCCAGGTTCGTAAATTGGAATTTGCTTTTCCTGAAAGGCCTTGAGCTTTTCTTCGTTTACTTCAATTCCTGTAATTTCGTGGTCTAAGGAATGAAGGCAAATTGACGTAATTGTCCCCACATAGCCTAGCCCAAGCACCGTAATCTTCATAACTTATAACCTAGTACTATGGGGTCCCAGGCTTGTCAATCGAAGGCCCTGCAAAGCCGCCCGCTGTTAGGCTAAGCTTTTTTTCGTCCAACAAGATAAAGGTTCGTTTTTCTCCGGGTCAAATCATGCCAAAGATAGATCACCCGTAATCCGATTTGTACCAGCCTATTACGCGACGCCTTCCGGCAATCATAGTTCTCTTGCTCTAACTCTAGAACTTCAAAACCCGCAGCCTCGACCAGTTGAACCAGATTTCGTGGATTAAAGTAAAAGAGATGAAAATCGGGGTAAAGTCGCTTTAGAGGGGCCAGAACTCCTAGTTTATAAAAGAAATCGCCAATCCGGCAAAGCAGATTGTCAACGCTCACCGTGCTTAGGAAGAGGTGCCCGCCGGGCACCGTCAGCCTATTTATTCGGTTAAGCCAATCTAACGGGTTGGGACAATGCTCAATCACGTCAAAAGAAAATACAGCCCTGTAACTGGCATTTGAACCTGAAAGGTCTTCTACTGTTCCCGTCTTAACTTGGACCCCTAAAGATTGACTGACCTTCTCAGCTAAAGATGCTGAAATTTCAAGCCCCATCACATTGATTTCCAATTCGCGACAAATTCTTAAAAAAGTCCCTCGTCCGGAGCCAATTTCAAGAACCTGATCTGACGGTTGAAGGTGCGGCTTAATATACTTGGCCATTCGTCGCATCTGTAAATAGTGATTGGACTTTTCTTTAAACTCATCGAAATCAAAGTAGGCAAGATCCCCATAAGTATCACCTTGGTAAATCTCGTCTAACTGAATTTCGCTTGGCAGCGACTCGAATCGAATCAATCCGCAAACTGTGCATTTAACAAGTCGATCAATTGATATGGCATAGAGCGGCTCATGAGTTCCACCCCCACAGGCTACGCAATTCAGCGCTAAATTCCTGCTACGCACCTGCATCTCCGTCGTCATGATTCTTTCAATTGTCTCAAGTGATATGACTTCACTAAATTGACGTGAATGCCACCGCCTTTAAACGGCCAGAGACGGAAAGCGACTGTTGAAAAATACTTCCGCATGACGCCTTCGATTAAATTAATTGTATTACAATGATCCATACTCTGTGCTTCTCGCGCTTGCTTCGGAGTTATTTGCATGACTTTTGCTGTTTTTTGAGAAGTCACCCATCTTGCTGCGGTCACGGCCAGACTTCCTTCGGTGGGAACAAGAACGTACAAATCGCCGTCTTCGGCAAGACATCTTTGAATTTCCGCCATGGCAGTTTCCAAGTAGAAAACGTGCTCCAAAACGGCGATGCAAATAATCCTTTGAATGGAATTGTTTCGCAATGGCAACTGGCTTAAGTTTCCTGCGAGAAGCGGGATATTCGGAAATCGCCTGCGAGTCTCTTTAAGAATATCAAATCCGAAGTCAAGCCCAATGAGTTTGGAGTGATCACCCATGAATGCAAACCCCTCACCAAGTCCACATCCCAAATCCAACGTAATTCCATTTGTGGGCCTGATTAGCTTAAACAAGTCCTTTTTGAACATGACTTCGAGCTTGGCAGACAGACTTCCGGGGGCGTAGTACGCCTCATGATGTTTAGCAATATTTTGCATAAATGTTCTGTAGGTACTATTTCGATAAAATCTTTGGGAATCATTTGGCGATGCTGATAATAAATTGATAATCTCGTTTTCAATTGGAAAAGCCAACCCACAACGATTGCAACTTACTGCGTGCTCGCCAAAATTGGAGAAATCCGCCTTACACTTTGGACAGCAAATCACTTGTTTAATCAGATTCAGATTCAGTCGTTAACCCCTTGTCAAACCTTCACGTTCTATGAGCAAAAACTTTTTGCTCTAATCGTCGAAACCATAACATTTTAGGACACAAAATCACGACAATGAAAACACCAAGAAAGACAAACAGACTAAGTACCGTCAATATTTTAATTCCAACCGGATGAAATTTGAGAGTGACAACTTTCTCGTGAGCCGGAACATCAATGACAACAAAAGCACCCAAAAGCGACTCAACAGGAGATACTTTTCTCCCATTTGAATATGTGACTAACCACTCTGGTCGAAAAAGCTGTCTAAACAATAATTTACGTTGTTGCGAACTTGGGGCAAAGGTAATTTTAAACTCATCCCAAGCACCCTCAATCTGCACTGGATCAGGCAGTATGATCTTATTGAATTCCAACCAATTGTTCTCAAGAAACGTGATTGGCGTCCCATCAGGCTTTTTCCCAAGGGCGCTTGGCGCCCTTGCGACATCAAAAAAAACTCCACGGGGCTGCGCATTGTTATTCTTAAAAAAGTAAATTTGCTCACCATCAATTTTCAAATTAAAGGCGCCGACTTGCGAGAAGCTCTTCTCTAAATTGCGAAGATTGGCTTCCTTTTCTGAAGTGATGACGGCATCGATTCCAAGAAAGTTCGCATTTTCTGGCAGAAGCATTGATTCATCCAAACTTGGAATTGCTCCATATGGAAAATATGGGTCAGGTGCAATTTTATGCAAGGAAAGGTTCTTAAAATACCGCCGAGGAATCAAAAAGTAACCGGCTCTGGCAAAATCTGAAGAAGCGTAAATACCATCAGCCCTCATTCTCCCCCGCCTCAGCAACTCCTCAGAAACGCGAGACGATGTATAGAAACGTGTGCCCGGAGAAAAATGCTCGCGCAGAGCCTTGATCAACGGAGATTGATTAACATCTCCTCTAAAAGGTATGTCTTGATTTGCCAAATGCGCCTTAAATTCAGGAGCAAAAACAAATAAACACTGAGTGAGTAAAGTCAAAATAAGTAAATGCAATGCCGGTTTAGCAAATTTCTGTTTTTGAAACCGGCAAAACAAGCCCTGGGTCCCTATTGCAAAGCACATAATCCCAAATAATGTTGCAGGGTCACGAAACAAAAAAGCTCCCGAAAGGACGCTAGCAATTGCCGAAGGATGGGTACACGATAAAACGACTGAGACAAAAAAAGTCAGAGAAGGAGCGGTGACAGAGAAAATATTTCCGGCCCCACCAAATTGAAAAATTCGAAGAAAGTCACGTAAAACAAATCCGCAACAAAGGAAGAACGCCAGAGAAATAAAGCATCCGCGAGCGCCATAATGAAAAACTGAGAAAAAGACAGAAGTATCAAGTCCAAGGATTTTTGCAAAATCGAGAGGCCTAATTGCCCAGGCTATCCAATCCAAATAGGCATATTCAGGGGCGGAGTACTTAATGGTTCCCGGCAAAAAGTCTCCAATTTGCTTTTTTAGTCGATAAATCTCGGGCGAACAAACAAGAACAAGAATCATGCCGATGATCGCACTCGCCCACAGATGACTCTTAGTTGGTTTAAAATTCACTCGAGCAAGGGCATAGAATGCCAACATCACAGAATAAAGGACACACAAGCTCATGTGACTCCAATAAAAGAGCAATGACATAATGAGCGCCAACGACAAAGTGTCCTTCATTGAAATTTGAGCGACAGACGAACGCACCACACGTTCTATAAAGTAAACAACGACGGGCAACATGTTGAACATATACAAAACGGGAGCCCAATCTTCTTGGTAGCTATAGGCAAAATTCGATGAGCTGAATGCGAAAAGAAAACAGCTGGTATATCGTAGAGGCCCCATGACCTTGAAGAGAGAAAGTATCTTATCGAGAAAAATGAGTGCAATAAAGAGATGAACAACTTGAAACAAGTAGGTTGTGATTGGATAAGGCAAAAATTTGTACAATGATAAAAGAGGATGAAATAAAAGATTGAATCCGATCGGCAAAGGCGATCCAAATCCAAGCATATCCTGCCAACGCACAATCCTTAGTTCCGAAAATCGTGCCATCTGGGTCAACAACGAAAAAATCTCGTTGTCGTACTGCTCCATATCCATTCGATCCGCAAATAGAATGGGCAATTCAAAGATTAAGACAAAAAATAAAAGGCCAAAAAGGACTATAAGTTTTTGCTTCGAGACGGGCGACTTCTCACCACTGTTTTTTGGCATTTTCTACGCCTGACGCAGTGAGTCTTTTAACCTTTTGTTGAATTCTCTTCTCCGCATCTTCAGGGAGCCCTTCTTTGACTTGTAGCGCCACATCTAGCCAAGACTCAATGATTCTGGCGTATGTATCAGGTTTAACCTGCGAGGAAGATCGCACGGCCTTTTCGAGAAGCATTTTTGCGTTTTCAGCCGTGAGGGCAGCCCGCGCCTCATTGACGATTCGAACGGGCAACTCAATCACTCTAAGGACAAGAATGTTTAAAACCATGGCGATAACGACTGTTGCAAACAAGAGTTTTAAAAAAAGAGCCTTTAAAGCAAAATGACGCTCAGCCGCCTGATTTGAAGTTGGACGGGCCCTGTCAATTTCATCAAAGGGAACTCCTGCCGCTTCGAAATCGCCTCTTAGGGCATTATAGTTTGTTTTCAAATCATTGAGCGCATCTGAAGCGTCAGCACCCTTTCCGAAGATGGATGTGCCCCCGATGCGCGCAAAATACTGATCATTTGCATGCGACAAAATGATTGTACGGGAATCTAAAAGCTCTTTCCAAGACGGGGTTTCCATCCTGATGTTTCTAGTATATTTTTTTGAGTTAAACAATAGCTTACGAAGCAATCTTCCGAGGCACTGACATCGACTTGTGTCGGCCAGTCCAGGGGTCAAATGTATTGACACCTATTTATCAGAAGGGTACCAAAGTAGAACTATGACAAAAAGCCATTCCATTCGAATCGGAATCACTGGATTTGGGAAAATGGGTCTACTTCATACCGCAATATTGAACGGTTTCGAAGACAGCAAAGTCGTGGCTGTTAGCGACCCTTCTCCGATGATCACAAAAGTACTTTCAAACTTGAATCCCAACATACACGCTTACGAAGATCTATCCGAAATGCTGGAAAAAGAACCGCTAGATGCGGTTGTCATTGCATCACCTGTGTCGTTTCACGAATCAGCAGCCCTTGCCTGCATCGAAAAAGGGATTCCATTTTTTATGGAAAAGCCGTTGGTCGCTCACCTTCAGCAAGGTAAGAATATTTGTGCTGCCCTTGAGAAAAAGCCCACTCCGCACATGATCGGATTTATGTGCCGCTATATCGAAGCCTTTCAAAAAGGACAAGAAGTAGTACTTTCAAAAGCCTTAGGCCGATTACATCGCGTGAGCGCCAGCATTTACGTCGCACAGCTATTCAATAAAGGCGTTGGATGGCGCTACGACCGTAAAGTTTCTGGTGGCGGTGTCTTGTTAAGTCAAGGATCTCATGTGCTCGACTTACTAACTTGGTATTTTGGAAAAATCACTCGAGTGAATGCAGAGGTTACTTCTCTTTACTCATCCGAAATCGAAGATGCTGCACACGTGATGTTGGAATTTCAATCGGGTTTAAGAGGAGTCTTAGACTGCTGTTGGAGCAAGAGATTTCATCGCACCCCAGAAACTCGCATTGAAGTGGCAGGAGACAATGGAACTCTAACAGTGACAGATGACGGGATAAGCCTTTATCTCGATGAGTCCGCCTCTGGGTATCAGAAGGGGTGGACTAACCTAACAGCTCCAGAGCTTTACCAAGGCGTGGAAGTAGACGTTGGCGGGGGTCAGTACACTCGCGAACTACGAGACTTCTTAAACATTTTAAAAACCGGAAAGCCCTCTCCAATCACCGCTCAGCAAGCATTGCACGTGCAACATGTTATCGAAGCAGCGTACCTGTCTGCGGAACGAAAAGGCACACCAGAGGTAATTTGAGAATGACCACAAAAATCGACTCAATCATTCTTGGTCACAATCCATTCTTCGGAATTGATCATCTCTCAGCACAGAGGGGAAATGAAAAATCTCAGCGCTTTGAAGACGTTGGAAAAATAATTGAGGTATTGAAGCATTCACACTCCTTGGGAGCCCGGGGAATGATGATGTCGACTCATCCACGAGCTCAAAGTGTTTCAAAAGCGATACTTGAAGATTCGGTTTTATCAAGTTCATGGAGAGTTTACCCACTAGTCCCCTACATTCAAAAATATGTGAGAGGCTCTAACGAAAAGGGCTTAGGCAATTTACTTGTTGAGACTCTCAGTCAAGCTACCTTGGGACAAAAGCTAGGGCTATTACTCCGAGGCGGCAAGGGACTCATAACTAAGGATTTAAAGCAGCTTGTTGAATTGCTGGTAGATATTGAAATGCTTCCCTTTCAAAAACTTAATTTAGGCGCCATTTTTTTGCACGACGTGGTCACAGATCTTGTTTTCAATTTAGGGCTGGACAACGCGTTTGAATATTTTCGAGATCACGTTCAAAAAAAATACGGAGTGCCCGCGGCCTTTGTAACCAAGAACTTGCCAGCAATTCATCGAAAATTTAAGGCAAATGGGTGGCTTGATTCACCCATTATGGCTTCTCTAAACTCAGTCGGTTTTTACGTCAATCCTTCAATTGAAGCCTGTCAAGAGGCTTTGTTTGACCCAAATTTGAACTTTGTTGCCATGAACTCTTTGGCGTCAGGCCATCTTTCACCTGATGATGCCTACAAATTCTTAGCCAGATATCCCGCATTACGCTCAGTAGTGGTTGGAGTGTCGCGAAAAGAAAGTGCTACCCAGACAATCGGGGCCATGTCACGCCATTTAAAATTTGAATTACCTCCCCAAGAAAAACTGTGATTGCACGCTGGGTTCTTGAGTCCATGGCTCGCCAACTCAGCCGATTGGACAGGCGAGAGTGGTCGCCTACCTTCGGGTGCTTCGACAGAGATTATTGGAAATACAAAACTCTCAGCGAATTTCCAAGGCTCACCTTTCAGCAGTCTACACTCGCCCTGACTCTTCTTTATAAGAATCGGTTTGATGGCAATATTTACTATGGCAACTCTGAAGTTAAGACTTGGATTGAAGCTGCAATATTGTTTTGGGTGAAAAACAAAAACGCAGATGGATCAGTAGACGAGTGGTTTGAAAATGAACGGAGCTTTTGCGCAACAGCTCACACTGCTTTTGCCATAAGCGAAGCTGTAGCATTGATGCGAGAAGAGCTTTCGACTCAAACCCTTCAAGAAATCTATGAATCACTTGAGACAACTGCACTTTGGTTATCCAAGCATCAGAATTTTGAAGTAGCTAATCAAATGGCCGCTTCCCTTTTGGCCATCGAACGAGTTTATTTCCTAACGAAGAAGGATTCTTTAAAAAGCGCTTACGCGATTCGAAAAAGTGAATTTTTGAAGATGCAAAATAGAGAAGGTTGGTTTTCAGAATACGGTGGCGCTGATATTGGATACTCACTTTTGACTCTAGATCTACAGGCCTTGCTTTCTCTCAACACAAATGAACCTGAATATGAAAGGGCCATGATCAAGCTTACAGAGTTTCTGGCAAATTTTGTTAGATCCGATGGCGTTAGTGGTGGGAATATTGGAAGCCGCGCCACCTGTCACTACTTTCCATTTGGCCTCAAATATTTAGCCTCTCAAGGAAATGACTTGGCCAAAATTTTATTTTCGAAAATGAATTTAGCATCCGAATCTGGAAATCTTCCTAACCCCGCAATTGTCGATGACAATTATTGCTCTTATTTTTACTTAAACTCATTTTGTTTATCGATCTCGAGGCCAGGCATTGCAATAGCGAATCCATTGGCGTCGACCGCAAAAAATGAGATTAAATATTTTTCTGAATCTGGCCTATTAGTAGTTCGCACGAATAAGTACGAAATGATTTTTTCGGCAAGCCGAGGCGGGAGTCTTTCAGTTGTAAGCATTTCAGGTGAAGTGTACGAAGACGGCGGATACTTTATTAGTACAAAAGATAACCGTTGGATTACCAGCCAGACGTCCAATCGCACACCCGAGCTTCAAGTAAATTCAAATATGCCCTTGATCATAGATTTGAAAACTGATTTCCAAAAAGTGGATAGAAGCCTACCTATGAAAAGCTATGGCATACTTTTTCGGATTTTTGCCAAATGGATTTTGGCTATTCCAGGGCTCTCAATACGATTCACGAGGTGGCTGAAGCATCGAAAGATCACAAAAGCAAAAACGGTTTTATCTCAATCTCCCTGCATTCTTCATCGTCACATTGAATGCAACCCACATTCTATCAAAATTGAAGATACTCTCAACCTTCGCCCCGGCGTTGTCATTGAAAAGGTCCTTCGCTGCAAAACAGATGTTGCCCTGCATAGTCCGTCAACGGGCACCTTTTTAGTTAACGACTTAACATCCCAGCTACTCCCGTTAGAGGAGGGTTTGAGCAGAACGAATCAGTTTACCTATGAACTTGAGTTTTAAAATTGAGTCAAAGTCCAAAAGCCACAATACCTGAATGCGTTTGTATACTCATAAATTTTCTACAGAACCTTTTAGTTTTTGCACTCCCGACCCATCATAATCTCACGTACCCCTGTGACACTGTCACCTATCGACTCAAATAAGGTATAGAAATTGTAAGTGAAAGGTTCTTTTATGAGAGAGGTTTAATCGATGTCACTGCTCAAATACGCCATTTTACCGTTATTTATACTCTGTGTGCTCGCCACTGTACCTTCTGGCGCAAACGAAATTCCCGCAGATCAAGTTCCTCCGCTTTTTCAAATCAAAATCTATCAAAGTGAATTAGCTCCCGATCATTATATTGTCCTGGGTAAAGATGGCATCTACGCCGATGCGGGCAATTGGTATGTCTTGAATATTCAAAACGGGAAGGTCACCTCTCCCAAACTTCGTCAAGAATCGTATATGTATTTTGGCGGTGGTTTCGATTTTAGATTTGAATCCGGTGAATGGCTCTACATACCAGGGGGAAACAGCTCAGTAACAGCCCCTGGAGCCACCCTTGAAGTTATTCCGCCGGGTTTAATTGACCCCAATCGAGGCCGAACACCTCTTAAAGAAGTTAAAGTCACGGAATCCCTATTGACCGAGATCGGGGTCGATAAGTTTGTCTCGCCTGATTTTGTTAAAAAGCTGGCGCAATTAGAAAGCCAACCACCGTATCGCTTTCCTAAGGCCCCACCAGAAAATATCCATTTATTAGTTGTAAAATTAGATCCTAAATCCGACGAATACGGCAAAGTTTCTGCTTCACTAAAGGCTTACCTCAAGACTCAAAACGCCTACGCCATCCAAACCGACGATCTGTACTTCACCGAAAGTAGTTATTTGTATATTTGGACCTTTGCTGGACTTACACCAACCATTCAGGCTTGGCTCAAGACCAATTATAATATCGAACCGGTGCTCTATCGCCGTGCTCCCGATGTTGCATCCCTCCCGAGCAAAGCCCCAGTCGATATCAAAACAATTTGGGAGCAAGAGCCATTCGAGCGGCTCAAATTGATCATCTCGGCCTACGAACAAATCGAAGCGACGCTCATGATTAAAAGTAATGACGAGCTCAAAGAAGATGCAATGAAAGTTGGAGGTTTATTGGCAGCTCTTGAGCAAACATTGCAAATGACAACTCGAACGCAATCGACAGTTAGACATTGGGAGCAATCAGAGCAAGCACGGTTTGAACTATCAAAGCTCTTTATTGATCCGATAAGATCGCTTCTACGAAGGGGCTACGAAATTCTAAATCGCATGCAAATTCCCATGGCGCGCCAGATATTTTTGTTCGCCGGAAAAGAGAGCGCTCCTCGGATTCAACTTCTCACTCAACCCTCTGGCAATGGATCCGAGGATTACTTTGAGACTTGGCTCTCGATGCTTAAAGGTCGGATCAGCTGGATTAAGCAAGCTACTAAAAAAGACCTGCTTGAAACTCGCCAAAAGCTACACACCGGCGCCCTCTTGAGTGAGTTTTCAAACATTAGCGTTCAATACGGGGACTATTTGGGAAATCAAAACGACGCTTCGATGTTCGAAGAAGAAAGATCTGAGTTTCCGCTGTTGCTCTTTGGAATTAAAGACAGCCCCCAACATCGAGCGGCCCTTGTCAGGTTTGTGATTGAAATGGATAAACTGGCCCAACTTCAAAAGGATAAATACCCGACCGAGGGATCAAATCCTAAAATCTTTGGAAGTCTGACTTTACACCGGGTCATTACTGGTTTGGTTAGCGCGGCCGAATACGAGTATCTTACCGCCGATATCAATGGATTTTCACGAGCGCTATTTTTTAGACAGGCCATGATGATCGTAACGGAGCTTCTCAACACCAGTCGCATCACCATCGTCAATAGCGGAACCTATTTGTCCATTTTAAACACGGCAATATCCCTGCAAAAAACCGTGACTCGTGACTTTGGCGTCGTTCCGAATGCCCAAGTTAAATCTGAAGAGTTAAATCGCCTCACTGAGCAGCTTTTGCTCTTACATCAAGCAGTTCAAGTGCGCATGGTGCGAGGAATTTTTGAGAACCCTGAGGTCGCAGCTTTAAATTGCGCGGGAGCTCTCAGAGCCCTTTAAGTTGCCGGTTAAGCTGATTTTCTTTTTTGAACCACTTCTTCGACGTGGTGGCGAAATTCAGGATAAAGCTTAGTAACGCGTTCAAAGGCATCTCGTTGAAGCTTATAGACATCGCAAAATGTATTGGCCTTGGCGGTTGCACTACGGGGCTGTTCAGAGACAAGGGCCATTTCACCAAAAAAGGCACCTTCGCCAAGAGTCGCCACTTTTTTGCCGTCGCGAAGAACAATTTCAACTTCTCCACTTTGAATAAAGTAAAGCGCATCGCCCTTCTCATCCACACGAAAAATTTTTTCTCCAGGAACAAAGATATGCGGTTCGAGCTCGTTCATGAGATCTTCAATAAGCTCGTCTTCAGCCTGCGATAAGAACGGAACCTTCTCAATAATTGATTTATTAATATGAAAAAAGAGCTCCGACTGAATCTTAGCCGGTAGCCCGTCGAGTAAAGATTGATCTTTGTATCCTTTTTTATGAGTCCACAGGTAGTGATAGTAAGCACGAATGCGGGCTCTGAGATGAGTGGGCGTGTAATGAATCTTCATAAACGTTTCGATTTTATCGAGGTTATCCATATGATGCTCACGGGCGGCATCTGAGCGGCTTAGTAGGCTTGCCACGTTACTTAGAATGTATCCAAAAACTCCCACACCTACCACTTGAACTCCACAGGCGTACATCATTTGCGGGATGGTCTTTGCCGAAATGTCGCCGTAACCTACGGTGCAAAGCGTAGTAAATGCCCAATAAACAGCTTTTACATATTCAAAGATCTTATCGGGATCGGGCCCCGCGGTTCCGCTCCCCAGAGCGATCCACCCACATGCCGTGAGATGAACTAGTAAAGGCATTACAATGAGCAGAGGCACAAGGCGATAAGTAATGGGTTGAAGCGAATCAAAGTTATCTAAAAATGGTTTAATCTTTCGTATGTGTCTTGCTGCCAACAAATTCAGCAATAAAACCGATTCGACAGTGGTTTCAAAGAAAACGAATGCAAAAAATGAAAGTGGAATGGCGCAGACCAAATCAAAGAGTACGCTTAGGTTAATCCAATTCTTTAGTCTCTTGTAATCGAGTTTATGTTCTTTGAAGTGCAAGTAAATATTGACGATTGAAACAACTGAAATCATGAGGTCGAAAGTTGTTTCAAGTGCGACCGATGGCACATAGCCAATGAGTCTAATGGGTAACCAGAACCCCACCAAAAACCCACCAGCAATAGAAAATAGTCTTAAATACTGAAGGCGATCCATGTGCCTTATTTATCGGAACTTACAGGCAAATTCCGACAGACCAAAGTCTTGCGGGCCATAAGATTTGAGGTCCGTAATTCTCAGTGATTTAATTAATTTGACGCGATGCTACTCACGCGTTAATTAAATGGCCTTAAGGAGTAATAAGATGAAAAATCTAATTTTAGCAGCGATCACTTTGACGCAATTTTCTATTGCCCATGCAGCGCCGACTAAAATCATCTGCCATGGTACTGCCGATCAGTGGATGCAATCCATAAGTTTTGATTGGGATATTACCCTCGATCAGCCAACCGCTAATGTTGCAACGGTCATCTTAACAAATAATTTGGGCGGAAAGCCTTCTACCAGCACATCTGAAACAGACTACTCGCTTACCAAAAACTCCTCAGGATTTGTTTACACTTTCACTGAAGGTAACGGATACGAGTGGACTGTAACCACCAAAGACAATCGCCAGGGAGTCTTGTACTACAGCGAAGGCCTTTCGGCTTCTTGTCGCCTCAAGTAAACCGGCTCAAACTATTTTTTTGAGCAAGCTTGCCTGATTTGCTCTGCAAGCCTCTGACGAGCAGTTGCCGCAATGGAATGCCACACTACCATTCGGCCAACATTTTCAATTGAGTTTTTTAGCTTAAGACTGTCGGCAATCCCTAATGAAAGGGAATTGGCCGCAGCAGCACTTAATGAATCAAAATCTATTTCACTAAGTTTTCTTCCACTCTCTTGAATGATGTTTTCGGCAAGCACAATGGTGTCTTCCTGATCTAAAAACAAGATGTTATCATTATTAGCAGAAACTTTATAATAATCTAACATCACCGTATGTCCGGCAGCAAAGAAGGGAATATTTGCTCCAATGAGAACTGAGGCTGCCTGAAAAAGTGATCTTGCCTGAGGGCTCAGCATAGCAGCCAACTCAGCAAAGGTTGCCTTGCCTAAAATAGAACTGAGACCAAGGCTTGCTCCGACAGAAAAAGTGGCGGCCACTGATGCGCCAAGGGCCCCCGCTGAAAAATAAGTCGCTATCTTTGATGATCTCAGTGCACTTTCAAGACTCGCAAGTTGTTCCATCAAATCTAGGACCCTTCGAAGATCGTGGTCGCGCCTGATATTCAAATCTGTAATTGTTTTGCCCGGATTAACTGGACAGGTAATTGGCGATTCCTTGTCGGCCACTGAAGTGACCGAAAAAAATAGTATGGTTACTAAAATGCCAAACTGCTTTTTCATATACGATCCTTTCAACAAGATCAGAATTCAACCCTACAAATGCATTCTATCAAAAATGATAAGGCCGCTAACCAATCTTGGACTATTTAGCAGGTTATAAGACTTACAATTTTTACTACTAAATCGCTCTAGGCAGATAGAGACAAGGCTTTGCGCCATCACGACCGGGTTTTGCGCCATCACGACCGGGTTTTGCGCCATCACGACCGGGTTTTGCGCCATCACGACCGGGCTTTGCACCATCGCGACCGGGCTTATCAATTTTCCAATTTCCTTCTGCGTCGATGGAAATTTCAAAATCGCTATATAGACTTAAAGTTCCGCTTGCGTTCTCGTAGGCATTAACAAACGCAGTGCAAACTGCAGATGGAGCACTTAATGCAGTTTTCAATTTTTCCATTGCCCTGGCCGACTTCAAAATGCCTTGACCCAATCTGATGAACTCCGAAAACGAAGAGTAGTCATCAGAGATTCTTTCCGGTGCTAAATTGGCCTTGACCTTTGATTCCATTGCCGAGCGCGGGAAGTAAACGTTATAAACAATCTGATATAAACTAAGTCGAATAGCCTCAACTGCTGAGTCATTGGCATACGCACAAGACTCAAGGCCCTTACAGCCCCAGAACTGACCCAAAATCATTTGATCGGTGGTCATTCTAGGTGAGTGCAAAATCAACTCCGAAAGTGGACCGTTTGCCGACACCAAGCTGCGATCATTTAGAATTCCAAATTCGGGGTATTGATTCCCCTCCACCGCTTTCAAATTTCGCTGAAACAATCCAGCCTGTGTAATGGCCAATGTTTCATCCAAAAGCAAAAACGAAATCCAATCCGACGACTCCCGAAGTCCAAAATCAGACTGAACTTTCTCAATATCCAAAAGTTTGTCTCGATATAAATGAGAAACCTCATGAACAAACGCTGCCGCCAAATCAATGGGGGGCAAATCAGAATTCAAGAATATGGTAGACGTTTGACAGTCATAAGCCCCCTGAATATCCGAACTCGCAGATGATTGCGCATCCAGAAATCGAATACCCCCAACTGATTGCAAAAGTTTAAACAATTCAAGAACGGGACTTTTATTAGCACCAACGCCGGCTGGAGTAGCAAAGTGCTCAAGACTGGATTTCAAATATGTCATTTTAATATCTTGATGACATTGCCCTAACATTCGCGATTGAGAAACGGCAGTTTCAATAAGTTTTCTCGTTTCTAATGCCATTTTTGGTTCTGCCAATTGAGCTTGAGAGGCATAGCGATTCACGAGGTCGCTGACGACATTTTGCATGACCTCGCAGTTTAATTCGGGCTTCATTGAATTGGCATTTGGCGAGATCAAGACGAACGAACAGCAAATGAGTCCAAAAACAATTCTTTGAACGAATCTATTCATTGATCCGCACCTTAATATGATTTGTTGAGGAAATTTGACCGTCGGCCATCTTTATCTTAACGCCGGTTCGCTTTCGAAGCTTCGAAATGGCATTCCAAATGAGTTGATCATGACGATGAGGGCGAAAAGCCGGCAACTTCCAAACTTTTGAGAAAAGTTCTGCCTTCGAAATATTACTAGAAACTGCTTCTAAGATGCGGTTTTCTAATTCAGTGAGTTTAATGATCTGCCAGGGTTCAAGACGAAACAGCAATTCCAATTCTGGTATATGCACATACTCAATGACTTCTCTTGAATCAAATTTTTCAATCTGTCTGAATGCCGGCAAGCTCGGAGTTTTGAAGTTGCTTTTGAAATTCAACAAGTCCGAACCGGTTGTTGTGATAGAAGAATGTGAAGATTGAGTTTCACTTAAAAGAGATTTTACTCTGTCAAATTCACTTATTGAAATCAGCGGCAATAAACGTGTTTCAAGGGCTGCGCCAGCGATGACGAGCTCGAGTTGGGATAGGTGTATATAAAGGTTTTCTTTTAGTTGCTCATGAACAAGCAGACTTGCCAAAGCTTCATCGAAATGATCTTTCAATTGAATCCGTCGAATGTCGACAATCAATCTCAAAAGAGATGATAACTTGTTGAGATCCAACGGTCCCGAGCGCTGATCATTAAAGAGCTTGTTAACTAATTTTGTTTTATTGGCGTTCAGATCATCGCGGTATTGAACTTTAATTTTTAATATTTCAGAGTAAAAGCCAGAGATGGTGTCTTTGTATAACTCAGTGAGTGCCACAGCCAATTCAAGATCTTGGGTGCATTGAGCAAACGATCCCATTTCAAAAAGACAAAGCGCCTTCACTTGAAGCAAAGATAGCCTCGTCAATCCAGCAGATTCTAAGTTCAATGCTTCCTGACAAATTCGACTTGCCTGAGCCCATTGGCCTGTAAAGACGAGCAATCTTGCTTGCTCGAACATGAGCTCAGAGGTCATTTTAGGATCTAAATTCTGAGATCGGATCGATTCGATAAGCTTTTCAGCCTTTGCGAAATCGCCTTTAAACAAATCTATTCTAAGTTTTAGTAAATCGGCCACCTCAGATCGACCCTGAATCTTAGCTTTAGCCAAATCCACGGTCCAATTGGTGTAGAAGTCCTTATAAATTTCAGTGTCAATATTCTGGGCGGTAGGGGCCTTTCCCGTCACCGCGTGGCGCTCTTCTTGGTTTAATAGCTCTAGCTCGTGAGCTTCATTTGAGTTTTTCATAGGTTCTCAATGGCACTTCACGACGTATGCCACAAGAATACAGGAATTTAGCTTCTTCCTGGCGGTTCAAATGTTCGACTCAGGGGTAAAAAGTGCGCTTAATTAGTTTTTAAGGGTTTCAGCGGGCCAGCAGAAGCCATGATAGGAGTTTGTTCCGGTTTCATTTAGATACTCGCCGTGTGAGGTGATCCAAATATTGTATTTGAAAACGTCGTCTTCGACGCACAAGGTGCCGTTGGCCGAAATCACACCGTCATTGTTATAGCTCGTAAACCCATAACAATTTTGGCGAAACTCAACTAATTTAAAATTTTCAAATTTCCAAGCTGAAGAAACTCTCTTCGTTTCAATTGAGCCTAAGAACAGTCCCGGGTTGTCACCATTGATCCGAAGTAAAAATGCTTTTTTCAATAAGGGCCCCTGTGGATCGACGGCAGTTCCGCGATCTTCTGAGGGGCAAACAAAGTCCGCATCATCAAAAGCATTGTTGAATTTCCGATCGGCCATTGCCCAAGAACTCGCCACAATGACGGACAAAAAAACGCCAAAAATTTTCGCTATACAATTCGATTTCATCACCAAAAACTCCGTGAAAAATGTGACTCGTTAATTAACACGATTTGACCCATCTTTAGGACTGTAAAAATGATGAGGGTCCTAGATCTAGGGCCAGAAATGAGCATATTGATCCTCAAACTCAAATTGCTTAATTATCATTAACTCATGCGCACCTTTTGCTTAGCTCTAACAGTTTTTGCAGCGGCCTATGGCTCTAGCAGCGCCACTGCTATTGAAGGGGCAGGTCTTCGCGAACTTAGCCAGCTTCATCGGCATTTCTCGTCCATGGCCGTTGATCAACAGTATCAAGTCATTTACGCGCTCCAGAATTTCCTGGAACACCAAGATTTTTTGTTCGAAAAACACCAAACTCCCAAAAACGGTCGCGTGAGCTGGACATTGTTCGCAGAAGCGCATGCTGACAATCAAGGCCCCATTTGCTTTATTGCGGGCTGGCCCAGTACGGCCTACAGAAACGCCGCCGGACGGCTCAGCTGCAAAGCGCCCCCCGACTCGAGATGTGACAATCCACCAAATTCGATACGATGTAATCCGTTGCTTTTCTCACAAGGTAACCAAACGGCGCCATGCGTTCCTATTTCCAATCACATGAGCCTTCAGTGTCGCGAGCAAAGCGACAGCCATAGCTCCTATCGCTATGCCAAAAATCATGAGACAGAGTTTGATAAATTGGCCAGTCAAATTGTTAGGTTTTGCGTGGCAATAATTGAAAATAAAGATAATCGGTCAGTGAATCCAGCGCTACAAAGAGATCAACTTGAAACCTGTAAAACCTTAGAAAAGCGAATCGGAGAAATCCGAGCGCGATTTGCCCATCGCATTGGGTCTAAATATTGCTCAATTCCTACGGCCGGACACACCATAGAGTTTCGAAAATTTGACTCTTCCAAAGGTGTCGTCATCACTCGCGACGCACGGGGGATCATGATCGATAGGCAAGAGTACACATTTAAAGAAGACAGGGGGCGAACGGTACTCAATACCTGTATTGGTCCTATTTCGATTACACCTAGCCCCGGTGGAGAATGCGACGTTAGGCCGCTTGGAACCTCAACCGACATGAAGTTAGGTCACTGCTATTATAAACATGACTCTGTAGGCAACTTTATGGATCATCGCGTCTTTAAGTTTACTCTAAAAGATGCATCGTACAGCTCTTACACAGGAGATACGTTTCAATCTGGAGCCACAAGAACCAGCACTGGTTTTCAGCTAACAGTTTGCAAAAAGCCCGGCATGGTACCGGCCAATTTACCGCTTCAGATCGGATCTAGGGATTGTAACATTCAAATCAAATTCGATCAGAGTGCCGATGCCCCATCAGCATCGAATCCTAGCGGAAGTACCGATTCAGCAAAATAGATTACTTCAACCTCAAATAGCGACAACCCCAAGTCTTTTTCTCTACGGGATAAATCACGCTGACAACGAGCTTTCCCGAATCTTCTAAATAAATATTCACATCCTTTTGAAGTGTCGATGGAAGGCAGATGGTGCCGCGGCAAGTCCACAGCCGTGAGCGAATACCGGATTCGGTCAATTCAGCCAAGTACTTTTGAATAATGGTATTGCCTTCTGAGTCAACTTTATGGCCGTATGTTTCGGGTCGCCCGATAAACACAATCGTAGAATCTAGAGAATACTTGACGCCATGCAAATGAACCATGTCATAAGCCCTCTCATAGGTCAGCTCCATTTGAACCTGACCATTTGGAGACGCTTCCTTTAAGAGGTGCAAATCCTGAGGAGCGCTTTCATTACCATTTAGAGTGCAACGCTCAGGCGCCCAAACGCCCTTGAGCCGATTGAGGTCAAAAGCCTCTGCATGGGCGAACTGACTAAAAATCAATAGCAGTAGGGCTAGCAAAGAATATTTCATTTCGAGCCTCCGGTTTCTTCACAAGACATTTTTTTTCGAATCTTATTCAATTCGTAAAAATCAGAGTTAAATTTCTCCCGACTTATAATGGTCAAAGGCTTTTGAAGTTGAACATCCTCCATGGCCTTCAAGCCATAATGTTCGAGTTGAGCCATAAGAATGGCTGCAAAACTATCAAAGAGCTCAAAAAGTGCATTTTCGTCGCTGAGGCATTTCGAAAGAGTTTCTTTCCATAAGTGCGCCCTCATTGGATTGAATACAGAATGTTCGTACTGGTCGCTGAGTTTGGCTAATTTAGGGTTACTGAAATCCCTAGGACTATGCTTTCCAGACTCTTTCATCACCACGACTCTAAAAAGATCCGCACAAAACTCATTGATTGGCAGGTAACTCTTTTCAATGGCATGGGTAATTGAACTTTCTGGGGGCACAAGCATTTTTTCATCGATCCCTTTTTTTGAAAGCCGATGATAGATTTTAATCACCGATGAATGATGCTTTTCCCAGTAGGCATCACAAACAAGATGTCCCATTTCATGGCTTAAGGATTCGCTAATCTTCTTTTGAATATTTTTGTCTTTTTCCGAACTTGCACCAAAAGACAGCCACAATTTCCCTCGAATAGGATCGGCCATGCCATTGATGGAATCGGTCTGTTCGTCATCAAATTCGGCCGTAAGGTCGATTTTTCCAATTGTAAGATCTAAATGGTCAATCGCACGACCTATTGGAGGCAAAACTTGTAGAGCCTGCTGGTCCCACCACGTGTTGAACTGGGGCGAAGTGCTCGCACTTTGCAAATAATTCAAATGAATTTCGCCCGCTAGAGCTTGCGAAACTAATATGGCGAATATGAACTTCATATCAATGAAGTGCTTGCATCTGGCGAGCCATGCTGGCAATTATCGGTTCGTAAAGCACTATGGCAAATCAAGAGTTAACTAAAGAATACGTTTTAGGAACGGGACAAGACGAACTTGACCGGTTGGGACTTCAGCACCGCATTTGGGCCGATGCAGCCGTTAGCGCCTGGAAACGGGCCGGGATCGGCCCGGGGTCAAAGGTTTTAGATCTGGGCTGTGGGCCAGGATTTGCGTCTCTTGAGCTTGCGCAACTCGTGACCTCCAAAGGAAAAGTTATTGCTGTAGATGAGTCCAAGGGATTTGTCAGCCACCTTAACCAGCAGGCGGCGAAATTTGAATTGCCACATTTACAAGCCTACTCAGCAGACGCTCAGAATCTTCAATCAACTTTGAATGACAAGGGTTTCGATGCTGTGTACTGCCGTTGGCTATTGTGCTGGCTCCCAGAGCCACAAAAGGCTCTTGCGGAAGTTAAAAAAATCCTTAAGCCAGGCGGTCGATTCGTCATTCACGACTATTTCAATTGGCGCGCCATGTGCTCAGCTCCCCGTTCAAAACCAATTGAAAAAATGGTCCAAGCGGCTGTTGCATCGTTTGAAGAGCGAAATGGAAATGTCGATATCGCAGCAAGCTTACCCAAACTCTTGCGCGAGACTGGATTTGTAGTTTCAGATTTCAGTATGCACGCCCGCGTGGCCCGCGGCGGCGGCCTTGATTCGACTTTTGCCTGGGTGAGCACGTGGTGGCACACCTATGGCCCAAAACTCGTTCAAATGGGAAAACTCAGTCAGTCGGATTGCGAACAGGCTCTACTAGCCATTGACGAAATTGGTCGAAATCCCGACCAGTTTTTTGTCTGCCCACCGGTTTTTGAATTCATTGCGAAAGCACCCTAATTGAATTGGTCCTCGTCACGGGCTAGCGGCTTGCGCAACTCAAACCCCAAGTGGCTTCTTCGCGCGCGCGATCGTCATTCACGGGGTATAGAAATATGATTCCCATCTTGTCATCATTTTGCAGGCGATGAAAAGAATCAGGAGAAAAATACGACATAATCGACATCGTGCTTTCTTGGGGGTGATCAAGACCCAGGCAATGTCCAATTTCGTGGGTAACCGTGCCTAAAAATTTTTGCGCCGACTCAAAGAGTCCACTGTGAAGATGAATTTCACACTGAGCTAATTCACCCGATTCAACTTTATACTTTGCTTCGCCCGAATTGATCCCCGCAGGGCTGGTATCATTAATGACAATTCTTCGCCTAAAGCTATGGGCCGCGTAATCGGAATCTGTGTCTCTCACAAGTTGAATGAACGATCCTTGTATATTATTGACGTCATTGAAAATTGAGGTCATCAAATTATCAACAGACACGGTTGCCGGTCCCGACAGGGGATCCGAACCAGGAAGATCATTCTTTATGGTTCGACTCCCTTGTGTATAAGTCACAAATAATTTTGTCATCGCCGCCGGAGATTTAGCCAAACGTCGCCATGGGCGTTCTTTTGTGTATAATCTAAAACCCGTGCAAAGTGTGGCCAGTAAGATTAGTTTGATTGCCAAAGACCCGCTCAATCTCACGATTCCCCCTTAAAGATCCCAAGAAAGCCCGAGCACCCCATCACAAATCAATTGACCGTGGTGCTCGACAAGAGCTAGCACTTCGCCCCTAAAACCAATGCCCCAAATTATTCCCAAATCGAACCCAAGACTTCCAAATAGACCTACTCCAAATTCAGTAACCGCTGGTACGGCCGCAAAACCAAACTGTGTGTAGGTTTTTGAACCAATAAAAAAGCGCTTTCCGATGCCGTAGGTGTCCCGAGAAATGAGTCCACCTTCCCAATCATCCCACCCCACACGCACAGCACCGGGAAAAACAAAGTTATTACCGGCTCCAACGAAAACGTGTAAGTCCGATGGCCTGGCAGCATTAACGGGTGAAGTCAGAAATAGTAATAGAGTTAGAGTCAAAATTTTCACAATTCGACTCCAACAGAAAAGCTAACTAGGTTTTGAAAATTCAACGCAGCATGAGCTGATATTTCGCGAAGTCCTAAGATGGCTTCGATATTGAGATAAGCGGGATCAAGTACAAACCATCGGACTCGAAAAGCCGGTCCACCCCCGCCATCGGACTCTTTGTTTGCCACCGGTTGCCCATCATCTTTAAACGAACGTTGAATATAAAACCCTCCAAGTCCAACCCCTGAAGTCACATCTCCCCAGATAAACTTTCCCGAGTTCCAGGTGCGAAACCAGGTCAATGAATAGGTGTTATGAAAATAATAGGCATTGCGAGTCCCACTGGCGCTGCCGCTAATGATCCAAGACTTTGTACCAAAGCCCGCATTGATTGATGGAATATAACGAGCTGAATACGCTGAGTTTAGCCCAGCTCCAACCTCAACTACTGCCTGCGCCGTTGCACCAGTTAACAAAAAAATAATACCTAAAAAGTATTTCACCTCAGAAATGGTAAGTATCAGCGTCAAACAAGTCAATGAGTCCCACAGAGAACTTTCACAAATATCGCGACCAAGTGGTTAGCATTTGCAAAATACCTTAAGCTCTTGTTGGGGAAGTATAAGGTCATTGTTACTAGAGTTGAGGTTATCTGGGGATCTCGCAGATCCCGGGCGAGCTAGTCATCAATTGGGTTTGCTTCATCACTTCAAAACGTATTGAAGTGTCGTCAAAACCTAGACTTAAGTCTAAGTCCTTCTGCTTAATAACAATTGCGCGCAGCTTTTGACATTGGCAAAGTGATGAGTGAGGGAAGGGGGATCTCCATGAAATCAAAAGTCGTTCTCGTTTATTTGCTTTTATTCGTGACAGTATCTTTTCGAATTGCACCAGCTGGTGCGACCCCGGTAGCGCCACCTAATCTGATGGCAAGATGTATCGGAGGGATTTTTAACCCTAGTGTTTTCATCGAATGGACTCCAAGACCTCATGTGACCAACTACGTGCTTCAAAAAGGCGACGCCACTCCCCAAGATCCAGATACCTTTTGGGGTTACATTAATAATGACGAAACTCAAGTGTTTCACGTCGATCGCAACGTGAACTATGGAGACACTTATTCTTATCGCATTAAGTATGATCCAAACACTGTTTCTGATACTGGAAAAGCCACCATTGACGAAGGATCTTGTGGGTTAGCTCCAGCGGATCCTGGAGAAATTATCGGCCGTTGTGTTGGTGGAATTCAATCTCCACACGTGGTTTTAGAGTGGGCACCGACCTCGCAAGGGCAGCTTAATCGCCTTCAAAGAGGACAGCATGAGAATCGCGCAAGCTTTTGGACTTTTTTGAACAACAACCCTAACTACTACTCCTATTCTGATTATTTGGTTGATCTGGGTGAAACCTATTTTTATCGCGTAAAACTCGGGCCCAACCTTACGACAACAACAGTCAAAGTTGTGGTCAATGAATTGACTTGTAGTAACGACGAACTCCCTCAAGGCTATTTGACGGGCTATTGCGAAGGCGGTTCAAATCCGCGGGTGGTTTTGCGTTGGGGAAAAGGTGATCCCCAAGAGCCGCATCCGGTGAATTCAGTTCAGCGGGCTCAGCTCTTTCCGGTGCCTCCCGGCGGAACATCTTGGTCATTTTTGAATAACGATCCGGCGTTTTTTAAGTTCATCGATAACCATGTGAAAATGGGCAATAGCTATGTTTATCGAGTGAAATACTCGCCAAGCACGCCATCAAATGAGTTTAAGATTCGCATTTCACCCAGGGCCTGCGGGTGTGCTCCGGACGATTGCCCCTAACGCCCGGATTGTTGGCATATCAACTGCAATGAGCAGCTGAGTCTCAATTCATTTAAACCAGAGGGAGATTCAGATGCTGAATAAATTCGTGTGTATAGCTATTTCCATTTCTATGGCGGTCCCGTCAGTGGGATTTTCGAATATTGAGAAACAAACAGATCCGAAAATATTACAATTGGCTACGCAATTAGTAGAAAACACTTACCACATTCAGGTGATTAAGGGAGAGCTTGTTGAACAAGAGGCGGCTCTGAATTCAGTAGGTCAGACCACTAGTTTTGATTGGAATAACCGACTAGAGCTGGGTTCTTCGATTGCGCTCGCAATCTTGTCAGTTTATTTGATTAAGCAATCAAAAAAGTATCATGATGTGAGGGCGCTCTTCGCGCTTTTATTTGGAGGGGCCTCAGGCCTTGCGTCTCTAGGGATGGGAGCCACTTTTGCGGTCGACGCAGGAATAGCCAGATGGATGAAAAACTCTGACAAGAAAAAGATTCAAGAGCAAATTAATCAAGCTAAACTGGAGTTAGCAAAACTTGAAAGCGAATCAAAGGCTAGGCTTGAGGCGCTACGAACTTTTGACCCAGAAATTGATAGCAAAGTTTCACTTGTGATTCAAAGTCACGATTATCAGGTTCCTCGTTTTATTAAACTTCGAAAAGAGCTAGGCGAGCTCAAAGGGGCACTAGAACGAGAAAATACAGAATTAATGTTTTCTGGCATTACGACCGTAGGCTCAATCTATCAATTGGCGAAAAGTGTAGCGAGGGTTGGAACCCCTTTACCCCAAGGACATTTGAGTCATCGTACGCAAATTGGTTTGGCCGCTGTGGGTGCGTTACTTGTAAATCTCTGGACACTTAAGAATGTAAACGACAAACAAGAGGTACTTGAAGACATTGCTGAGGTTGAACGACATCTGAGCGAAATCGAAGGTGCCTATAAATACGACCTGCTTGCAGCAATTCAAAGCGGAGCAATTTAAAAAATGTGGTTGAGGCTGGCGCTTTGCTTACTTCTCTCGGCTCCTTTGCGGGCTGCATTGGGGAGTGACGAGTGCCTCCTCAATCTCTCTTTACTTTCGAAAAGCGAGATTGAAAAAACAGTTAGTCAACAACTAGACGCGCATCTAAGGCTTGTTTCAGAGCGATCCGCTAAAAAAATCATTGGTAGAGTCTCTGCAAAAATAAAATCATCATCCATTTCCGAGGCGGATTTGCTTCAAACGACGGGCTATTTTTACGATTCTTTACAAGGCTCGTGGATTAAAAGACTACTTAACTCCTTTTCTCAAGAAGGGGCTGAGCGAGAGCTCCATCAAGCGGAGGCTTTTAACAAAGCGGTTCACGAGTTTTTAAATAGCCACGGTGTAAAACTAAGTCAGTCGCGTTGGGCGAGGGCGCGGCTTTGGATGATCAGAAATCAGACTCCACTCACATGGGCAAAATCTTTGGCAGTTAGTGCGACTGTTTCGTGGGCGCAATATCAGGCCACTGGTCAATTTTTTCTTTTACCCGTGATGTGGCCCAGTCTTTTTACTCCACAGTTTGATGGATTGAAAAGCCGCCTATTTTTTGCCAATCGAGTGTATCAGTCTCTAGTTTCAACATTTTACGCCATAGCACTGTCCTATTTCGTGCTAAATCCGACGCCGATTCAAGACGTGTTTGAGTCGCTAAGAGAAGATCAACTTCAAACCGAGCAAGCCCAAAGTCGTATACAAAAGACCTTGGATCAATTGAATCAATCTGAGTCAATGGCAACAGAAACTCAGAAGCTCTTAGACGAAATTGATCGAGAGCTCATGAAACGCAAAACTCCGTCCTACGCTGGTCATAACTAGTTAAAATAATTATTTTTTTCGCAAATCTTAAATTTTTTATTGATTATGATGGCCGTCATATTCATTGCCATAACATAATGATACCATTTTAGTCGGATAAACTACTGGAGGAACAATTCTATGCATAGAGCATGTGGTGTAGTTCTTTGTGTTTTTTGGATTTCAGTTTTTGGTTCTGCGGCAAAGGCCGAATTGCCGGTGGAAAAGGCCATATTGACTGTTCCACCCGAAGTACCACCGCCGATAACTCGCACTCGGCCAGCTAAAGTCGTAGTAGAAATCGAAGTGGTTGAAAAAGTTGGAAAGCTCGCTGACGGAGTTGATTATACCTTTTGGACTTACGGCGGGTCAGTTCCAGGTAAATTCATTCGCGTTCGCGCCGGTGATACTGTTGAATTTTATCTCGCCAATCACCCGAACAACAAGTTGCCGCACAACATCGACCTTCATGCGGTAACGGGCCCGGGCGGAGGTGCCGCAAGCACATTTACAGCCCCGGGGCATAAGTCGAAATTTACCTTTAAAGCGCTTAATCCCGGACTGTACATCTATCATTGTGCGACCGCTCCGGTGGGGATGCATATTGCCAACGGTATGTATGGCTTGATTTACGTTCAACCCGAAAAGCCACTCCCGAAAGTTGATAAAGAATTTTATATTGTTCAAGGGGATTTTTACACTAAAGGCAAATTCGGTGTGAAAGGGCATCAACCCTTTTCGATGGAAAGAGCAATCGATGAAAATCCAAGCTATGTAGTATTTAACGGATCTGCCCTTTCTCTAACGGGAGATAATGCGATTAAAGCTAAAGTTGGAGAGTCCGTAAGATTATTTGTTGGTAACGGTGGTCCCAATCTAGTCTCTTCGTTTCACGTCATTGGTGAGATTTTTGACAAGGTTTATTACGAAGGGGGCACAAACTTTCAAGAACATGTTCAAACGACTATTGTTCCTGCCGGCGGCTCAGCAATTGTGGAATTTAAGCTAGATACCAATGGAACCTACATACTTGTGGACCACAGCATTTTCAGGACATTTAATAAAGGTTCACTGGGTATGCTAAAAGTGGACGGCGAACAAAACAAAGCCGTTTACTCAGGTAAAGAAGTTGATGAGATTTACTTAGGCGATGAGTCAGTTGCGAAAAACCTTAAGGGCAAACCCGATACTACGGCCCAAGAAAAACCTGGCAAGAAACTTGATGGAAAAACTCTTTACGCTAGAAACTGCGCGATGTGCCATCAGGAATCTGGACTTGGCCTAGAAGGCGTGTTCCCTCCGTTGGTAAAATCGGATTACATGTATAAACTAGCCAACAAGAAAGACCGTACTGAGTTGATCTCAATTCCCCTTAAAGGATTGCAAGGAAAGATTACCGTCAATGGGAAAGAGTATAACGGAATTATGACTGCCGTTTCTAACTTGACCGACGAGGACCTGGCCACACTTCTTACTTGGGTGACAAACACCTGGGGAAATAGTGCGCCAGCATTTACTACTGAAGAAATCAAGAAGGCTCGAACAACCATCGGTAACGGACCAGGGGCAGGTGGGCACTAATCATGCCTCGATTTCTAGTTTATTTGGTCATCTTAACCTTCGGACATACTTTTCAGGTTTTTAGCTCAAGCCCGGCAGAGATTCCTGCCGGGTCCTTTACGCCATTATTTGGACTTGATAAGAACCAAAAGGCGTTTCGAGTTGATGCCTTTTTGATCGATCGAACCCCAGTTACAAATAGTGAATTCAATCAGTTTATCAAAACCCACAAAGATTGGCGACGAAGTCAAAAGACGTCTTTGGTTGCGGATCAAAACTACCTCAAGCACTGGCGTGCGGATGGCCCAAGCATCAAACAACTGCATTTGCCTGTGACTAACGTTTCGTGGTTTGCTGCAAATGATTATTGTACCTGGAAGGGAGGAAGGCTACCTTCGACACTTGAATGGGAATATGTGGCCGCTGCGGATTCAAAGAAGGCTGATGCGTCAAAAGACCCAGAGTTCACTTCCAAGTTACTCAAATGGTACGAAAAACCGAGCGGCGACGAGAACCCTCGACCGGTTGGTGCTAATGGCGAAAACTTTTATGGTGTAAAAGATCTTCATCAACTTATTTGGGAGTGGACCTACGACTTTAACGCAACATTTGTGACTGCAGATAACAGACAAGACGGAGACAAAATGAAAAACTTCTTTTGTGGCAGTGGTGCTATCAACGCAAATTCCAGAGAAGATTACGCGGCGTTTATGAGATATGCGTTTCGCAGTAGTTTAGGTGCTTCATTTACTGTTAACAATTTAGGATTTAGGTGCGCTTATGATAAAAAAAATTAGTTCAGTTTTAATTGTTACTTTTTTCATTTCAACTGGTGCGGCAAACCCGAAAACCTTTTATGATTTAGGCTATAAATGGAAAACCGACCAAGGCAAAACTGTGACTCTTAAATCATTCAAGGGTCAAAAGGTAGTCGCCACCATGGTTTACGCTTCCTGTCAGACAGCCTGTCCATTGATAATCAAGAAGCTTCAAAAGGTTCATGAAGTTCTGAGCAAACACAAGGTGGCAGCTCAGTTCTTCATCGTTTCATTTGATTCAAAACGAGACAGTTACAAAAAATTAGGCCATTTTAAAATGCATAACGATTTAAATGAGGATAATTGGACGTTAGCGGTAGGTTCAGAAGCAGATACAAGGGCCTACGCAAATATTCTTGGGATTAAATATTCTCAAAATCCTGAGTCTGGTGAGATTATGCACGATAATAAAATTATCCTAATAGACGAAAAGGGTAAAATCGTAAAATCAATCGAGGGGCTTGACGCCTCAATTGAAAAAGAGGACCTCTTTTAGTGAGCTGAAAAACCAATTTTAATATGAATACGGGAGATATTCGCAGAATGATTTTTCTCCCTGCTCCAGGTCATCAATCCGAAATCCATTAGTTGTTGTCCTTAGGCGCCGCTTTGAGCTTTGATGTCCGTAACCAAAGATGAATCCCCAAGCCTCAAAATTTATTTCAGTTTCTGACATTTTCGTGACGTACGTCAGCGAACCTTTTACGGGAGCTACACAAACTACTCCGTTAACATCAAGGTGAATCGCTGGTTGGTTGATTCGCTCAAAATTTCCGAAGTGCACATTGTACTTGCCTGCGACCAACCTCTTAATTTCTTTTAGACCAAAAGAGAGGCCAAATTCTTTGTCGGTGAAAAGAAAGGGTTCAACAACAACTTGTTCATAGATATCGTCATCACACTTGGCTGAATAAAATGATTTTCCCAAAAGGTCTGAAATTTTCATTTTCTGAGTCTTTGACCCCGCAAATGACGCGCTAGAAATCAAAACGATTGCCATAAATGCAAATATTTTCATAATTTCTCCCAAATCGACGAGCCAAACTAGAGCGATGTTTAGCTCAAGACCCACTGAATAACAAGGTGAATGTTGAAAATCTAACGCCGCTAGTCATCGCTAAGCGATTTGGCTTTAGGCTATGTGTGACTTGTCAGAGTCTTTCGCAATAATTTAGCGCCAGACTTTGACTTCGAATGTTAGCTGAGTGTAGGTTGCCGCCTACACACTCGTCGAAGTTTGGGGAGGGGAAGTATGTTCGAATTATTTCACTTAATTGCGTGCTCATTGATTACGTTATCTGCTCTCGCCGACGAGCCAAGATTGCCGTCTCCTTCCGATCAGGATTCAAGAATCGAACATGCTGAAGCGCCTTCTTCGTCACAAGGTCACCCACTCCAATTATTTATGCTAAGTCCCACCGCTGTCACTCGATCCGAACCCCAACGGTCTATTCAAGGGAATTTTTCGATGAGTAACACCTGGGGGCCGCCCGTGGCGCTCATCAGTTGTACCGGTACCCCTTGCGCTGAAAGAGACCCTATTCAGATGAACGCCGCGCCTGTAGCTGTAAGGTTTTATTCAAGTGACGGAGTCGTGCGAGACTACCAAATTCGCTACACCGAACCGTTTGGCCCGAAAACTGAACTTCAAGTTTCATTTAATTTTTACCAACTAAATGGATGCGGCACCATTGATAAACCGGTCTGTGACGGATTTATCGAATGGTTTCATCGCTCTCTCACCGCACACCCGGATCCTTTTGGCCGCGGGCAAAGGCCATTTGACCAAGCTCAAATTTCTATCTACGACAATCAAAATAGATTTTTCGAAGTTAAAGACGGCCAACTTTTTCTAGGAACCCTTGACCTTTCAGTTATTCGATACATCAAGCTCATAGATAAGGCCGGAAAAACGCTCACCTCTATGAACGTTGGAGTACATTCAGCGGTCCCGCTTAATAGCACCCATCCTTACGTTCCGGCGGCTATTTCCGCTGAACTCACTAACACGACTGCATTTAGAAAAAATGGCAGCTGGAGTTTTACCACCTCCGTTGGAGGCAGTCTTACGGCTCACTCCTTGATTCCATTAAAGGAATCGAACATCAACCTCGTCGATGATGATAAGAAAATTACTCCCGCCTATCATTTCATGTTGGCCTTCAATAAGGATTATAAAACCAAGAGACTTTCAGCAGGAATGGAACTTACTGGTCGGAGTTCATTCTTGGATAAAAACAATTACGATTACTGGATGCCTATTAATAATTTTGGTACCAAAGCTAGCCCCGATCCTTCTACTGTGGGGAAGAACCGAACAGTGAACTCACTTTTAAACCCCGTCGAGTACGCTACATTTTTTCTTACAATTAAAAGTAAAAAATCCCAACGCTCTTTTACGGTTTATGCTCGAGAGGACTTATCTATATTCGGCCCGTCGCCTAGGCTTTTTAACGGAGGAAATAATGGGTCGGATTTCACCGTAGGCGGGAGCTTTAAATGGGGCTTCAATATTAAGAAAAAATAAGACTCTGAATTATCGAAAGATGTTGTAGTAGGACTCTAATCTGCCAAGAAGTTTCTTTTCATCTTTTGATAACTGTTCTTTTGAAGTGAGAACCTTGAGGTATTTTTCCGTTGCCGAAATCGAATCCTCAACCTGGCACTGAAGGCAAATACGATCTTCAACACCTTTTGCTTCTACGGTGCCTTTAATTTCATCCAAAAATTTTACGAGTCGACTGTGGACATACGTAATGGCCTCAACGGAGCGCTGCCTAACTTGCTCGGGGTTCTGAAGCGACGAACCTTGAATCGCGTGAATCTGAGCGTACCAACCATAGTGATCCGACAGCCTGATCATGGTGCCGTCGTTTGCTTTTATCTCTTGGTCAAACTCACGTCGATGCTGAGTAATTTTGAGACGAGGTGAGACCCAAATAAAATCAATTTGTCCGTTGTTTCGATTTTCATTGAATAGGTTTTCTGGACAAGAAGTGCAGGTCTTTTTATCAAACTCCTCGAGGCGCAGACCATCAAGCCCTGTCATTTTAAGCCAAATATTGTATTCGGGATGTTTGTACCGAAAATTAAAATCTCCTGAAACCACAAAGGCGTCTGATTCGGTTTGTTCAACGATATGGCGAAAGATGTCAAACACTGCCATAAAGCGATGAACTATATATTTATCTTCTGGAATTTCGGCCAAGTCCCCTTCGCCCCATCGAGCTATGGTGTGAAGATTATGAAAGGTCACTGGAAGTCCGCGCACAGCGTATGTGGTACTCGCAATTCCCTTTCCAGAAACGGCCTCGCCTTCGCTCGTTACAGATGATAACTTGCCACCCAAAGTGAACTCCCTAAAAGCCGCTCGACCCGCAGGCTCGTGCGAGAGAAAGTACAATCCAGATCCGACCGTTCTTGGGGGACTAAAGTAGAGCTCTTTTGAAAGCTTACTTTGCCTAAAGATGGCCTGACGGCTTTCTTTTTGCCACGCCTCTTGAATCAACGTTACGTCGGGATTGAGTTTTGACAAAATATTGCCAATGACCGGCATTCGTTCTTCTTTGTACTTACTTATTGCCCACAGTCCCCAAACATTTAAAGACGCGGTGGTTAAACTCCACTCGCTTAAATCCTTTAGTCTAGTATGTTCGGTGATGGGCTCGACGAGGGCCGGCGTGACCATCAAACAGCGAGTTAATGAGACCGCTGTTAGAACTACAAGTAGTTTTGAACTCAGTCTCATGAAGCCCCCCGCAAGGCTGATCTTATTATTGTGACAAATTTGCTGTATTTCGTTTCGGACAAGAAATGAACAAGGTTTAATTTTGGATCTAAGTCGAGGCGTTTTACTAGACTCTTGTCTAGATCGCCATTTTATTCTATCAATGAGCTAACCGCAATTGAGGCATTAACATGAAATCGAGTAGAAAAGTGAAGTGCTCACATGAAGACATTGCCCTAAAATCATTTTTTATCGGACCGCAGTCCGAAAATGCCGAATGGACTCAACGCGAAATCAATCGGATTCTCAAAAAATATTTTTCGTGGAGAAGACATCTCTTCCATAAAGACGGAAGGGTCATTTCGGCTCATGATCAGCAAGATAAGTTATTTAAGAAGCGCCAGGCTGATCTGGCACAAAAACTTCATCGGCTCTCTGATAGGTTTGAAGGCGAAACTCCAAAGCACACCCCAAGATACGTTGCTCATATGGTTTCAGAAGTTAGCCTCCCGGCGCTTCTAGGCCACTTTCTAACCCTTCTCCACAATCCCAATAACATCGGAAAAGAGGTGGCAAAGGTTGGTCTCGAAATGGAAGCGGAGGCAATCGATGATTTAGCAACACTAGTGGGCTATAAAAAAGGCGTTGCCCAGGGTCACTTTACTTCAGGCGGCACAGTCGCTAACATTGAAGGACTTTGGCGAGCCCGTTTTCGATTCGATCATTGGCTATCGCTAGGAAGTTACCTCAGAAATTACAATAAGAGTCGCGAATCACTTTTTGAGCTCGCCCATATGGGTTGGGATCAATTCAAAAAAACTATTCAAAAACATCAAATTGCTGACGAAGCATTAAAGTCTTATAGCTTAGTTGCAAGCCAACCCTGGGTGGCTTTTCGCCACCTTGAAGCCGGATTTGGCCATCAATTTAATGGCGCTGTCATTTTAGTTCCTGGACATAAACACTATTCTTGGATGAAAGCCGTAAGCCTTTTGGGTTTCGGAGAAGAAGCCTTTTGGAGCGTAGAACTTGATCGTTTTGGTCACATGAAACCCAGCGATCTTAGTCTCAAAATCGACAGGGCTCGAAAGGCAAACCGCCCAGTGGCCATGGTCGTTAGTGTCGCCGGAACCACCGAGCTTGGCGACGTTGACTCCGTTCATGAAATTCAAAACACCCTTGATGATTTGAAGAAAAATCAGGGAATTCATATTTGGAATCATATCGACGCCGCTTACGGAGGATTCTTCTGCTCCACACTTAAAGATCCCGTTTCTCAAAAGATCTTATCAGAACGCACTCTTCAGGCTTTTCAAGCTCTTCACCGGGCCGAATCAATTACATTAGATCCTCATAAGTTAGGTTACGTGCCCTATTCTTGTGGCGCCATTTTGGTAAAAGATGAATCTTGCAATGGCGTTTCTCAGTTTGCCGCCGCCTATTTAGATCAAACAAAAGAGCGTCAGATTTGGACAACAACTCTTGAAGGGTCTCGACCGGCTATGGGTGCAACCGCCGTATGGTTATCCTCTCAATCCCTAGGCTTTAACGAAAAGGGATTAGGCGTCATTTTAAGAAAGTGCCTTGAAGCTCGAGTTGCATTGACTCAGCTCATTTTGGAGCAGCTACCTGAAGTCAAAATAATCGATGCGCAAGATACAAATATTTTTTGCTTCAGCGTTGCGCGATCAGGCCAGAAATCATCGGTTGCCAACAAACTGACAGAGAAACTATTTGATCGTATCGTGAAAAGTCCGGAGTTTTCGGTTTCAAGAACCATTTTGCATGTGAATCAATATGGCGAATTAATCAGGCATAACGCTGCGAACTGGTCGCTGGAACTTGATTCCGATCGTCTCTTTTTAATTAGAATTGTTTTGATGAATCCATTTTCAACCTCGAAGGTTTCTAAGTTTGACTACCTTCAAGGCTTCGTCACTTTTCTCAAGCGAGAGATCAAAAGAATAGCCAAATAGTGCCATTTTGCCCCGCAAATACCTCAACCAGTGCGCCGCAAGTAATTTTGCTTTCACCCTCCAAATGGCTCTTAAATCCCATTAAAGCGCTAATGAGCCGGGCACCCCGGTTGCTCTTGGCAGGCGTCGGAGGAACGTAACGATGTCAAACGCAAAATTCCTATTCAGCCTGATACTCATTGTTTTCAGTTTTGAATCTCGAGGACTTAGTCAGACCGCACCAATCTGGGGGGTCAGCTTCCCTGATGAGTTAGTCAAGAAAATGCCGGTGACTTTTCCAATCCGATCACAACTAACTTTCGGCGGCAATCTTTCGAGCGACTTTGCTGACTTCGTTGATTTCATTAAGACAGAATGCTCAGCTCGCTTTTCCATTCGCTACAAATCCGATCAAGTCTCCATCGATAAGGCCCTCGATCATCTAGAATCAAAGGCCCAAGTCTCCGAGCGCATTACTTGCACGCTTCCCTATCTCGTTGGCCTGCTCAATCTATCGGGCAAGGCCCTTCAGCCACAAGCGTTGATCAACAACGAACGCTTTGATGTTCCATCCACCTTGGCGGCAGCCGCCCTAAATATGGATTTTGATGCCATAGGAAAAATTCCCCATGAAGGAGCTAAGCTTCTAACTCTTCTCAGGGCTGTATCAACCTCATGGAGTGCGATTTCTCAAATTTCAGCTCAGTGGTTCAACGCCTCCCAAAGATTTCACCCTCTCCGAGTTCGACAATTCCAGCCATGGCTGACAGAATTTTCTCCCCTCACCTCGTTGATTAAATACAACTTAGAACTTCCTTGCACCGATACAACGGGAGCGGAAACTTGTATTGCAACTCGTTTACAGATCTCTCGAATCGTTCAAATCAGTCTGACTCGCATAAACTCCACTCCAGAAGTTAAAAGGTTTTTGGGTCTTCAAAATGCAGATAAGTTGGCCATGCTTCCGCAGCTGGTTCGTATCAATGGTCTTACGGCGATTCTCAACTCCACACTCGATGATTACGGACCCTTCCAAGGAATCTGGTCAAATAACAAGGCCTTTCAAGATGAGTCGAGGCAATGGTCTTTTCTGAAAACTATTTTAAAACATTCGCTTCGTCTTCTTGATGTGCCCATGCTCGAGGCCATCGCCGATACGGCAAAACCAGGTCAGGAGTTTCTGAATATTGTATTGAGCACCGCCAAGCAGGATCTCACCGCTCATGGAAATTTACTTTCCCAAAAAAATGATTCCGAAATTGCCGATATTGTAAATGCCCGAGCCCTTGCCTACGGACTTAGAAGTACCTACGGCGGCGTTGGCGCTAAACCCGATCGGGACTTTCTTCGACGCTTTCTCAGCTTAAAGCAATTTGTCGATCTGCAACAAAAGGCTAACCAATATGGCTATAGCATTTGCTCCCGCTGCTCAGATCGACTCACACGTAAGGAGTCCCGCGACCTCGAAACAATGGTGGGAACCATCGCTCAAATGATGGCTAACATTAAAGAGCTCATTCTTGTGGGTGCTGAGCCCATGCCTCCCAGCCCCGCAACCAATCCAACCGAACAAGAAGTCGTTAATAGAAATGCACAAACACTAGAACACATATTCGAACTAGTTCGCGCGAATATCGAACTAGCAAAGGAGAACTAAAATGAAGGAACTTAAAACAGCCATCTTCTCGACACTCTTTCTCTTTGTCGTCAGTTGCAGTTCGGACTCTTCATCGGCTGCTAAGGGCCCTGGAGTTTCAAACTTTGGGGGCACACTTATTCTCGAATTGGATTCCCAGAAGTTGGCAACGGAACTCAATCCCGCTAACAGATCTCTCGCCCTTCAACTTACAAAAAATGGCAATTGTTATCAGTGGAGTGCTCAACTCAATGGAGCCATTGATACTTCAGGCCGCCTTGAAGACGGTGAGGTAAGGCCTACTCAAGCTAAAGGATCCCTTTCAGTTGTTCAAACAAAACTAGGAGTCGCTCTACGACCACAGGGATCGGCGGAAAAGTGCCGGTCTTTGCTCCCCACTCGCGTTGCAATCACAGGGTCCTTAAGTGAACTAATCTTAAAAGTACGATTTCCAAAACTCTCTGAACTCTACGGTTTAGAACCCGTAGATCCCTCATTTGAGCTACCGGGAGATTTCTACTTCTTTACCGGAGATCTACCACTGGTTAGCCCCCTAATGTCCGTGACGACCAACGAGATTCATGGGGTGGTTCTGACCAACTCTGCAATTAACAATATTCACGACGATTATGAATATGCGAAGCAAACGGGGATGTTCGAAATCAAAAAGAAGCACTACCAGATTAAGGCGGCAGATGCTCATGTCAAAATTTATCACGAGCAACGCCTGTCACCGTCTCGAGAGCGAATTTGGGTTGAAGTCGCCAATCTCGCTAGTCAGCTATTTCAGTTTGAAACAACTGACCAAAAACAACAGTTTTTTAATCGCGTCATGAAAAATGCAAAAGCAAAAGAACTTGGGGGTAACAATGACTAACTTTACTTTTGTCGCTCTTGTGGTTGCCACACTTTTCACAGGTCTAGCCCGTGCACAAGACGGAGTTACAGCGGGCGGAACAGTCAATACCGACTATCAGCGTCTTTCAATTGAACATCGCCACTGGAAGGCCTTTAAATGTTGGGGCGGGCCGGACAATCACCGAAGTTCAAATTCGAGCGGTTCAGCCGCTGGCTCCGGTGCAAATGGATCCGCCGCAACGTCGGATCATGGCTTTGGCTATCCCTATCAGGGCCATAGCGCCTCTTGGGACGCCAAGTTTGTCAATCAGGAGTTTGAAGTCAATTTTCAACACAATGTCAGCTTGCCGTCTCGAACAGAGCACCACTCGGATTGCTCCACCGACGAGAACTTCTTAAAGGTCACCAATGCGACTAGCGACCTTTTTGCCCAAGTGGATATCCAAATTCCTCCTAATGTGTGGTTCGTTCAAATAAAAGCGACCCAAATTGATCCATCAGTAGCTGATGCTTCAAGTACCATTTCAGGAAATTCTTCGCTAAGAAGTGTCGATGAGATTAGCGTTGGGGAAAATCTTTATGCTCCTAAAACTTCAAGATTTTATAGCACTCGCCCCGGCGACAAAATTGCCTTAGCTGTTAAATGGAAAGTTACGGAAACACGCAGTCGTACATTGTCGACAAAGTTTAAAGTAACTTTTGTTGGGCGAGATCAATGCCAAGACTTTCATAAGGATCTCAAGTCTTATCACGCAAGCCTTGTGTCAGAAGCCCTGAATAAATCGGGCAATCAACCCGATGACCAGCTCATTTATTCAGTTGGATGTCTGATGAATGACGAGTACGGACTCAGAATTCTTCGGGCCAATGACACGACTTCGGTTTTGGCACTCTTAGAAACCCTGCAGTCTATCGGACTTTCTGCAAACCCCTCTGTGCAAGCCAACAACAACCTGAAAGCGCTGGGTTTAGTAAGTCTCTTTACCCAGTACAAACTTACTTATATGGCGCTGAGTGACGTTGCACAACTTTGTAGAAAAACCCAAATCACTGATCTCTACACTGAAAAAGACGGGGTTGAAGCCAACGGGTTCTACGCGAACTATTACTACCTTACACGAATGTTACAGAAACTAGAGGCTTATGATTATCAAAGATTTGGTGTGTTTATTGGAGCCATTAAAGATATTAGTCAGAAGTTTCCAACGTACAAATTGCTGACTGCCGACCCGAAGAGAAAAGAAGTGGTGGCTCGCGCCTATGAGGTTCTGCGCTCGAGTGTTTCGCCAGTACCTGGTTCAAATTTTCTAGACACACTTCCATTTCGGTCAACTCTGTTGTTGTTCAACAAGATGCAACTCACCCAAATGGATGCAGATAGCTTCACCGCGATGCAAACTCACTTACAGCAGCTTGCAAGTATGCAATATGAATTTACCAAAGCCATCGATTCGATCAGTTATCCTTTAGCAAAAGGGGTTGACACAGCCATCGATTTTTCAAATCTGGAAAATCTCTTGGATCAAATGGGCCGGACAACCACTTCACTAATCAGGTTCTTTTTAAATAAGAAGCAATGGTTTAGCGCAACGCCTTCAGATTCGCCGTTCGTTCGAGATATGACGGCGTATCTTGTAGAGTTACGTCGCTTTTCTGAAGGAATGGCCGATCCCACTCTTGTTAAACACCGCACTGACTTTTTGAACACCTACAGTCCAAATTTGTTGAGACAGGAGGTTGAATCATGTTTAGCGCCACTGAACTAGCTTTCAGAATCATATTGATCTTGGCCTTTGTCTCAACGACGTCTGTGCCGATAGCTTCTCACGGTGATGCAGCAGAGGATATTCGAGAATCCACGCGAAAATCACATGCGGCAGCCAGAGCCATGGCTACAAGTATCTTGAATAAACGCCTTACCGAGTCCATGACAAGACTAGTTGCCGCTTATGTTCAACAGGATCACAACATCAATTTATTGGTGACTGGAACTTCTGGAACTCAGTTAGCGCTTCAAGAGCTTGAGACTGCCGTGAATAAATTTGGACTCGACTCCAACTATGCGAAAGAAGCCCTGTCGAAAGCAGTCAGGGCCCGACTAGATGAATACGTTGTGCTCTATGACAAAACTTTGGCGTTGGCGGCAAAGGCTCAAGCAGTTCGTTATGAAGCGATTCAATCGGACCAAAAGCTTGAGGCATTTGCACAAACGATGAAGTCCGTTTGCACAGTCGGCGAGGGAGCCGCTACTGACAATTTTCCATTACCAAACCTCAACACACCCAGTCCCGATCTTACAGTAAAAGTAAATGTCACCTTTGGTCCAAACGGCACTTCAATCGATCCAAACGCCTCTTCAAGCGGTGGAAAAACCAGCGCCAATGACGCCTATATGTATTCGGTAGTAGGAGGGGCATTGGCGGGCCAAGTATTTGGAACAACATTAGCCTCTCAAGTGGCCATTGCCTCTGCCACTACCGCGGGGATCGCCATCGCCATTGCACTAGTGAGCTATTCAATTGCCATGCAGCAAGCGATTTCTGAAGCCGCTGGAATTAGCGATGCATTGATACACGACTTCTACAATCGGGCGACTTCGGCCGATGTTGCTCGCTATTATAAAGATGCTTGTCAGGATCTCATTGTTGAGTTTGATGAGTATTTAGCGGTATCCAAGGAACTCAAAGCCAATCCTCTAAACACCGGCCCCGTCGAGCAAATCATTTCTAAAAGCCGAGAAAAGTACGAAAATTTTAAGAAAATTTACGATCGGCTAAATGAAATTCAAATCAAGATCGCAAAAGAAGTGGGTTTTGATTCAACCAAGGCATTAGCCGAGCAGCCGCCTGAACTTCAACAGAAATTTAAGAAAGCATTATCAGACTCCAAAGAGTATCGCGAAGCTTTTGATTCGCTTCAACGCGTGAGCTCCCGAGATCTAGCCATCATGGTTAAAGCCACCATGTTGCAACTTCAGCTCAAAAATTCTGAAATTGATCACTTGCTCCGAGGAATAGGACTCCGAGTGATTCAAAAACTAAAAACAGAAGGATTTTCTAAACTCGCGTCACTTGTTTATCAATCTTATAATGAGGGTTTTGCCGTTCGCTACCCGAATGCAATTAGAATTGTCGGTCACAACATAGCCATTGGAGAAAAGCTAAGCGAACTCAAGATTGTTGTAGATGATACTGTCAGCGGCGCCATCAAGGATATTATTCGAGGGCGTTCAACAGCCATGGCCGCAGAAAATATTCTGAAGGTTGAATTAGAGATCTTTAAAATTCGTTCCATGACCAAAAACCCCGATCTTAAAAAAGAGCTAGATTTGATGGCCAATTCACTAAAGCAGCTCAGAAAGGCACTGACATGAAGATTCTTTTATCATTGGTCTTACTTTTCTTTGTTCTGCCGAATCGAGTGCTCGCAGAGAACGACGTGCCTTTGCCCGCCCCTCCCAATTATGAAGTCAAAAATCTGGTTGTCACCAACAAGACCATTACGACCTCAAACGGAGCAACCATTCACTATTCTTATTATTCCGTAACACTTCAAAGAAGTTCCGATGGAGCGATAGTCAACTACAGTCATCGAACTATTTGGGATCAATTTGGAACACAGATTCATAGTGGCGGGGCCCAATCAGTTAGCATACCTGTTCTTGGCGGAGAGGGTTTTCTTACGACTGTAGAAGGAACGACTGATCAAAAAGTCAGCGAAGCCTTTGGTCAACTGGCGCGCACTGAAGCCAGAAAGTTTAAAGAGCCAAAAAAGGTTATAGATTCGATCAATCGAGTAACCGATGCTCCCAGTCTTGGAGACCTTATTTCGGCCGGTCAAGCTCAGAAGCGACTCCAAGACTCAATGAACGAAATGATCAACTGGGCACGGCAGCGAGAAGCCCAAATGGTTTCAGAACTGAGGCGACGGGATGAAAATGCACGCCAGTACCTCGATATTTCAAGTGGGCGCGCGGCGGCCTTATCTCAAAAGTCTGACGCGGAGGCATCCGCCCAGGGGCTCGAACTTGCCGCCTCCTTGTTTCAAATTGCGACACTGAACTCATTTGATAAAGCTAAGGCCACTCAAGCCATAGAGGCACTGATGGACTCCAATGGAGAAGTCCAAATTAAGGCCCATTATGATAACCAAGGCTTTCAGAGTCAGCTCAAGTACATTGAAGGAGTCATTCAAAGTCGCCAGAGCATTAAAGCACTTCAGCTCCTTGAAGAAATATCCAATCCCGGAGTCACCGTTGAAGGTCCTGTATCTAAAGAAAAATTACTAGAAGGCTATGTGGATAAGTTTGGTCGGGCCTTGCTCGGGGGAACAACTTACTTCTTAAAAGGAAACTTCGAATCTACTCCGAAGGCTCAACAAGCTCAACTTATCAGGACTGCTAATCTGTACCAAGCCGTAGTCATTGAAAAACGGCAGTCCCTTAGAGATGTGAAACAGTCAAACCTCCTAATGGCGGGCGCCCTCCAACTTTATTTAGCGGAGCAGCACTTTAACGCAGGAAAAGTGGATTACGGAAACTATGCGCTCAATGCCTCAAAACAAATAGCCCTTTTTGTTGGTGGGATTATTTCTGGAGTCGGCTGGAGTCTCATCGAACTTGCTCCAAATGTTGTCATCGCTAACATGAATACCATAGCGGGCGGTATTAATAGCGCCATGCAAGACCCTAACTATTCTGCCAGAATCGTAGTTAAAACGATTGCAGCCATGGCAGACACCCTCAAACCTGAGCTAGGTGACTTAGCAAGAAAATATGCTCTCGAAATCACGCAAAGACCCACCTACCAGGCAGGGCTTATCATAGGAAAGGTCATTACTGACGTTGCGATCGCACGCTACTTTTTGCAAACGAAAGCGGCAAACATCTATTGGCTCATTGGCAAAGGTCTTGGAAATATTGGCCAGATCAAAACTTTCATGGATAAACCTGATTCAACAATCAATCCCATCTTAAATAGTATTTCCTCTGATCCGTTGCCCGAACTCTTGGCCTCAGAAACTGAAATTGGAAAATGGTTTCGTGAAGTCCTAAATCAAGAATCCAAAAAAATGGAGAATCAAAAATGATGACTTCTTGTTCCCATTCAAAAATAAAATGGTCTTGGGAGTCCCCTCGCCTTAAAATTGGATGGCTTGTTTATTGGTCCTTTGCGCTTGTCGACGGCTTTTATCATTGTGACGCTTGCAAACAAAGACTAAACGTGTGGCAGCTTCCAAATTCTCTAAAAGCGGCTCTTGCCTTGCGAATTATTGCTCAAAGCACATTCACCATCAGGTTGCTGCAATTAAACTTAATGACATTTAAAACAGAGCTTCAAATGGCGGGAGCGATTTGGGGCATAACTTGCACTTGGTATTTGCTAAAGTGTTTTTACCTATCCCTCGCAAAAGAAAAATTACCGAAGTCGTGCGTCAACTGACCAACGGCCCGGCCCATGAAGCATAAAAAACATCGAAATAAAGAAATATAATAGGGCCATTTCTTTAACGCTAAATGGGTCTGCCGCGTGAACTACAAAAGCGGCAACAGCCATCGTAAAAGCCAAGAGAAATGAAAAGGGTCGAGTGAATAGCCCAATGGCAATAAATAGTCCTCCAAATTCAGCCAATGCGGCGGCCCAGGAGAAAAGCACCGGAGACGGAAACCCTAATGCATTAACCCCGTCGATCAATTGTTGTGGCGGCGGAATTTTTTGAAATCCGTGGGTAAACGCCATAGTCAAGCCCATAAAGACTCTCAAAGTGAAGAGTCCGATTTCCGCAAGTAAATTATGGTGCGCATCTTGTCCAAATAATAAGTTTTTAATCATATGGAAAATGTTACGAGGCAAATCCGTTGGGAGTCAAGTTGATTGCATTAGTAAAATGCGATAGAGTTAGATCTTATGAAGCAAGCAGCCGTGATTTTTGCGATGAGTCTTGGCTTAGTGTTAGGGAGTGTGGCATTGGCTAAATCAGACGATCCTCAATGGTCTTCAGAGAGTTCATTTGTAAAGCCGTCAAAAGACGAGCTTAAGAAGAAGTTAACACCTGACCAATACCAATGCACTCAAGAATCAGGCACGGAACGACCATTCAAGAATGCCTATTGGGATAACAAGGCCGATGGTATTTACATTGACCTGGTCAGTGGTGAGCCCCTATTTAGCTCAATTGATAAATATGACTCCGGAACGGGTTGGCCAAGTTTTACGAAACCCATTGAAAAAACAAGAATAAGCACTAAGCCTGATCTTGAACTTGGAGTCCAGCGCACCGAAGTACGCTCAAAAAGCGCCGATTCACATTTAGGACATGTTTTTGATGACGGCCCAACTGATAAAGGCGGCTTGCGCTATTGCATAAACTCAGCCGCCTTGAAATTCATTCCCTTAAGCCAAATGAAAGAAAAAGGTTACGGGCCTTACCTCTTTCAATTTGCTAAAACGCTTCGCTGGGAGATTGCAACTCTTGCTGGTGGATGTTTTTGGGGGGTTGAAGAGCTACTAAGACTTCAAAAGGGAGTTGTTGAAACAGAAGTGGGATATACGGGTGGAAAATCGAATGACCCAAAATATACTGAGGTAAAAACCGGCAAAACCGGACACGCCGAAGCAGTGAGAATTCTTTTTGACCCGAAGAAAACAAGTTACGAAGAGATTTTGAAGTTCTTTTTTAAGCTACATGATCCAACAACAAAAGACCGCCAAGGCAACGATGTGGGTTCGCAGTATCGCTCCTCGATCTTCTATCATTCTAGCGAACAAAAAAAGGTAGCTGAGTCAGTCAAAAACAGAGTGGAGTTATCTGGCGTCTGGAAGAAGCCTTTGGCCACTGAAATTGTTCCAGCGGCTGAGTTCTATAGAGCTGAGGAGTACCACCAAAAATATTTGGAAAAAGACCCTGGTGGATACACCTGTCATTTTGTTAGGGACTTGAAATTTTAAAATAAATTTTCGATGGCTGCGATCGCTTTACGTTTAAGAAGCTTGCGATCAAATTCGAGAGGGCGTGTTACAAGATTGTTTTGAAGCCTTCTTGTATTCTTGAGTGGGTAAAACCCCATAATTTTATTTCTTAGGCTCGTCGGAATTATACCGAGTAGGTAGGGCACCTCTAAAAAATCAAATGCTTCGTCAATAGTGCCTCCAAACAGGCCCGCCACTCGTCGTTTTCTGTCGGGATTTGCGTTGTACGAACTCAACGCTTTCCATTTAGCTATTCGATTGAGAATCCCATGGTCCATAAACAACAACGAAATCCAAGTCCCCATGAAGCGGGCATGGAAATAAGCGTCGTGAGATTTGTTTCCGATTTCTGCCAATTCATGGGTAAATTTCTTCGAATCCGTTATATGGAGATGACTTTCGATCCCTTTGCTCACGGCAATCGCATTTTGAAGTGCCAGATTCATGCCGTGACCGCCAAGCGGGTCGACAGTTCCCGCGGCATCACCAATCCAAATGGCTTTTAGCTTAGATCGTTGAATCAAAAAACTGTCCACGGTCGGCATTGCCATTGTAGGGCCAACAAATTCCAGCCGCTGCCCGTCATTAAGTTTCGTTAACTCGAGGAGCCTCGTTAGCATCGTCTCCCTATCATGAGAAGACTTTGAAAATAGCTCTTTTCTGACGCACAAATAGGCCCGCGTTAAACCACCTTCTACTTTAAATGCGTAAACCACCCCTTGAGGAAGTGCTTCGGTATAAAACTCGCCTTCAGACAAGAAGTCTTCCTTGATGATCGTAGCCATCATGACTCTATCGCAAGAAAGATCGAGGCGCTCCATGCCCAGCATTTTAGAGCTGGGTGAATACCGACCGTCAGCTCCCACGAATAAATCTCCTTCGATAATATTCCCACTGGCCAATTTTATAAAATGACCTGAATGACTCTGGCTGATCTGCAAGATATTTTCACCTCGAAGAGATCGCCCTCCAAGCGAAATATATTTGTTCCAAAACACCTCAAGAATCCGCTCGTGACTAATAGCAAGTCCGAAATCAACCCCCAATTTTTCTGGATATTTAACTTCAAATCGAAAAACTCGATCGGAGAAAGGAATATTGAAACAATGGGATATTTTTTCGATTCGGATGGCACCCGCTTCGAGAAGGTCATCCAAAAGGTCGAGTTGGATGAGGTCTAAGACCCCGCGCGGCTGAAAGTACTCTCCTTTAATTTGTGGTCGGATTCGAGCTTCTTTTTCGATAATGAGGGGATCAAAACCGCGCAGTTTGAGTGAAATGCCCAAAGCAAGACCTGCGATCCCACCGCCTCCAATTAAAATCGACTCCGCCACCTCTTACCTCCTTGGCAAGAGAACCCAATAAAAACGCTAGCCCAGTATTTTTGATCTGTAAAGGCGTGAGTGACTTTGAATTATGCTCTCTTCGATTTCTTTGACCCGGAGCGAATCTGGGCTACCCAAACGGCTTCTTGTTCACGATGGAGGATTTCGAGAAGATCGCCTTCTGTGACCTTCAGAATTTGGATGAGCGTTTTCCAAGACTTTCCGGGTAATACAGCCTTTCCTCTTTCGCAATTTGAAATGAACTGCGAAGTGTAGCCAAGTCTATTAGCCAATTCAACTTGCGAAAGATTTGCGCGATCGCGGTTCGACCGCAGAAACTCACCGAATTGTCGGTAAACATGTTTTGAACGAGGCGTTGCCATGAGACTCCTATCAATTCTCAAATTTTCCCCTGCCATTGAAAATGCCACAAAGCTCGCAACTTCGCCAGTTTCGATTTTAAAAAAAATGTGTTGGTATTACCCGTTGACCGAATATTTATTTTAGACGTTGAAAACTTTTCTCGTAATCTTGATAACTGTCACTATTAGCAACACCACTTAGCAAAAAAGCTGCTTTTCTTTGATAAGTATTTTATTTAATTGCAATACCGAGATGGGAGGCTACACGCGCTTTATTATAGGTATCGATATCTTCTTTTTTAATGAGTATTTCATTAATTTGATACTCTAGTGCTCTGGTGAGGGATTGGGAAGTGATGATGCTTCCCTCTGCTAGATACTTTACCGGCTCTGAACTTTTAGGACGAATGACAAAAAAGTCGACAGGGGCCTTTTTCCCGGGAACCAGGGCTACTTCAGGCGAAAGTTTAGCATGAAGCTCATTGTTTTCAATGTGTAGAGTATTAACGTCATCATGGGGAACATAACTGATACAAAACGGCTCCTTCGCCCCGACCCCATATAGATATTTGGTCAAGCGATAAAAAAAATGGGGAAGCGAGCATGGTTGAATAGAAAATGTAAGCGGACTGGGCTTTTTTGCAGTAGCCCCTCGTGTGCCGTTAAATTTGCCACAGATCCCCAAACAAAGCGCCTCAACCAACTGTGAGTCATCTGGATGAACTTTTCCATAGGCGACGTAGCCTGAAAATTCACCGCCCATCAACGGACCGACGTGCACGACATCCGTTTCCGAGCTTGCGACTTTAAATGGGTTTTGAAGCTGATAGCCAAATTGCTTGATCGTTTGACTTAGGCCCTCATGAAAAATGGCAGACCCGTCATCATCGCGAGTTGTAGGCACACGATACAGATCCCCCAATGATTGATCTTGGTCCTTGATCTTTAATTGAGATGTTTCATTTTTCGTATCGGGTATTTTTTGCTCAAGAGGTGCGATCCCGGCTAAAGTTCCAAGTCTTGCTAAAATTCCAGATTTACTAATAGGTGGAAAAACAGAATCTGGAATACGCGCATCAACAAATTTTCTGATAGCCAGCGGTCGAGAGTCTGTCGAATAAGCGACAATTTTCGCCCATGGAGTGGAGGCTTTGAGTTGTTCATAAAGTTTGGCCGGGTTGACACGCTTGACGTCCCAGCTAATTAATATGATGTCCGGTCGGACTCGAGATAATATCTCACCAAGCGCACGAATATCAGCTGCCAAAATAAGATCATATGTCTCCGTTAAATAGTCTTTCAATAGATCAATTGTTTGTTCATTTTCTTCGAACAATAAAATGCTAGCTCTTTGACTCATTTAGGTATCCTCGAGTGGTTATTATCACTGATAACCGACCGGTACCTAAACATTTTTTATTTAATTGTCAATTAGCCTTAACACGCCGCATATACGCTAGCGCGTAAGTGAGAAATCCAATGGAGGGAGAAACGACGTATAGAACCCCAACAAACCAAAAATGCCAGCGGGTTGCCCAACCCATTTTTAGACCAAAGGTAAGAAGCGCAATCCCAACGGCAATTTGCAAAACAAGGAAGTCCACTACTCCAAAAGCATAAACGGGATCAAAGGCTGCGTGCCTGAACCAAAGAATCATACCTCCAACAAACCCATGGGTCTGTACCCACGGGATCAAAAAACACCCAAGAACAGGAATGGTAACAGCCAGAAGTACCCAATAACTTGCAATTAAGCGCTTATTCATATTCTCATTGGACCCAAGAAACCCGTTAATTGCAAGGTGACGATGAAATCAGTGCGATCTATAAAAGCCCCGGGTGGCCAATTCAAAAAACTCTTCTGATTAGCCTGCAACTTAGAAAAACTTTAGTCCTGGTACATCAGTCAAAGTATCGCCCCCTGATAAAAGCTAGTCGAAAGTTTGGAATCAATTGTAATAAAGTGGTTTAGATAAATTTTATTTATAGCCCAATGCGCTATTAGATTACATGAATTTTGCAATTACTCCGACATATTGATTGGAGGATTGTACCGTGAAAGCCCTGCGACTAATCACAACTCGACAACCAGAAAATGGAAATCATGACTTTGATCTTCGAGGTCTTGGAAACGATGCTTTACTCAAAGAATCGTTTCCCATAGGGTTTCTTTCATGCAATGCTGAAGTCGACCAACCGGACTTGCTTAGCGCGCTTCAGATAAAGTCAGTTAGCCAAAAGAATACAGCTAATCTAATCTATTTGAGTTTGGCACGATCTGCCACCGATCTACCCTGCGACCTGGTGAGACTTTTGGGTCTTGCAAAATATTTGCACGGAAGAAACACCCGATTTGCCGGACATTTAGGGGTGCTAAACCGAACCAGGACTCTCTTAGCAGGTTCAATTCGAGAACAAAAACCCTCTGACACCCTTAACCATTTATTCGACACCCTTCACAGCCTGATGCCACAAATGGGCCTCACCTTGGACAATCATGGCCTTGAACTTCTTAAAGTCGGTGGATTCTCCATTCCAATAGTCATTTCCAATAAGAAATCTGAGTTAAACGAAATATCAATGAATGAGCTTTCGCTCACTCCCATTGCAAATACTAACGAACTTCATAGGCTTTATCGAGGAGCCCGATAATGAAACGTACGATCCGGTCGCTCGCTGTATTTTTTTATGTGATGTTACCCTGGCTATTTTCGCTCATAACATTTGAACTTACGTTTCAAGTCTTGAATAAATATCCAAGTTTAACAGGTGTGCGACTTGTAGTTGCGGCGCTCTTTTCCATTCTGATTTTTGTTGCTGGATCTGCTGCTTTGTCTCGCCCATTTCACAAGAAAATTCAAGAAGGCCAGATGAAACGCGATATCCTTGAGAATAAATACCTTTTTAGAGCAATCTATGGTCGTTTGTGGATTAACATTTTTTACTTTAAGCCTTTGTATGTCATTTTATTGAGTACAAGTTTTCTTAAATCGTTTTTATTTCGATCGTTTGGATATAAGGGGCAAACTGATTTTAATATGGCCCCCGATGCCTGGATCCGGGACCTCCCATTACTCACTTTAGAAAAGTCAGCTTACGTAGCAAATCGGGCGACCCTAGGAACGAATATTTGCTTGAGTGATGGTAAAGCCGTTGTGGGGCCGATCCGAATTGGAGAAAATTCGCTTGTGGGTCATCTTGCCATTGTTGGTTTAGGAGCGAAGATCGGAAAACAAGTTGATCTTGGCGTTCGAGGGTTAGTTGGGATTCGAAGTTCCATCGAAGACTATGTTAAATTTGCTGGAAATGTGACCATCAATCACGGTTCAAAAATTGGCGAAAAAACTAGAGTTGGAGCGCAAGTCTATGTTGGACTTCGATCTACAGTAGGACCGAATCTCACAGTACCCTCTGGGTGCATTATTCCCGACGGCAAAACAGTGACAACTCAATCAGAAGTAGATGCCATGATTGACGGGATCACCAAGTCAATGAAAGCTGCTAGCACCTCAGTTGAATCAATTTTAGCAAAATTTGAGACATCTCATGGCTAGCGATATTTTCATGTCGAAAGACACTGAAAAATCACTAACCAAAGAACTTGAAAAAGAAGTTAATAAGAAACTTTTGGCTGGAGTCAACTATCGAAGCGGTATTTTGTTCTTTGCCATGTCTCTTGTATATCCCGTTTTCGGACTCTATTTAACTCCATCAATTCAAAAATTTGATCCTACTGTTGAACTAGCGCAAAACGTCGGGTACCGAATCATATTCAATACAATTCCCTGTTTGATAATGGGTGGAATTTTGATTTGGTCAAAGTTGGGTACTAATTTAAAAACCGCCCTCAACATATTGATGTATCCATTGATTATACATTTGGCCGCCTGGGTTTATGTCTGGCCTCTTATTCTTCAGGGGCAGGTGGAATTATTCTATTTTGTGCATGCACCCAATATCTTTGCCATAACAATATGGTTTATCTACTCGACGCCTCCGTTTAGAGTTTCGATAATCATGCTTGCGGCTACAGTCTTGTTTTTCCAGGGGCCGGTGATTTACGTTTTATACAAAGGTGGTGCGGCTCCTGAAATTCTAAGATTAGCCATTAATGACTCCATTTCAGCGGCAGTGATCAATATTTTTTGCGCTGTTACAGGATCAAATCTGCGCCGGCGATTGGCCGTCGAAGACGTTCTTAGTAAGAATAGTACTCGAAAATTTTTAGGTGCCATGGTCGCAGAAGCCATTTTTGAGCGGAGAGAAGATCTCCTCACTGAAAAACGAAAGAAGGGCTTCATCGTTGCAATGGATTTGAGAGGTTACTCGCAGCTGATGATCACAATGCAAAAGGAAGTATTCGAGGCCTTTATGATGGAATATTCTAAGCTCATTTATGGCGCGTCAGGACGATCTGGCGGGTATTTGCATAAGTCCGCCGGAGATGGCCATATTCTCTCATTTGGAATTATGAATGATGATCGCGACCTGAGCGATATTGAAGAGCTCAAATGGCAGGCAAACGTCGCCGAAGATCGAGAAAAAGAAGAACAAGTAAGAAAAATCCTGGATTGTCTCAATGAAATTGAAGTTGAGTTCGAAAAATTAATCTTGAAGTACTCACTTAAGTCGAAGCTCAAGCTTGGAATAGGTGTCTCCTATGGAGAAGTGATTCTTAAAATGATGGGAAATGCGGAGTTTAGATTAGAGTACGATATCGAGGGGAAGGCAATCGTTGAAGCCGTTAGAATTGAGACTTATACGAAGGAATTGTTTAAAAGGTCTGATCACGACTCAGTAATTGTTTTATTTAGCCCTACAAGTTCCACGAGAGAGATTTTGAGGCAAGGTGCCGTTTTGACAATCGAATCCGGGGCCATCAAAGATTTTCCGGATCTGACAAAGCTCATTCGGCTCAATCACTCTGTAACCACCAAGGTTGCCGCCTAATTCCTCTTGAAATCCCAGTTCATCACTGTGATAAATGTTTCTCAATATGGAAACTTCGACCACCAATTGGTTTAATGAAATTTCAATTCCGTTTCTGCAAGCACTTGTAATTTGCATTTTGTTTTTTATAACCGCTCGAAAAGTAAAATCAAAACTCAGTGCCTGGCTTGAGGGGCAGCAGCTCCAATTGGGAGCGAGAATTTTGAGGCGCATTAAGTGGCCATTAAGGGCGGCCGGGCTTGCTTTAGGGGCTCAGGTTTTTATTTGGTCTGCATCCGACCAAAATATTAGCTTAGGTAAATTCATCGTTGTCCCGCAGATTTTGCTCGTTCTCACTTTGATGTGGTTGGTGGACGTTCTTCTCGATGCCTTTCTGACCTTCAAACTAAATAATGGAGTCACCGTGAGTACTCGCGTACTCATTAAAAGTCTTGCTCGAATTGCCATTGGGTCAGTTGCCGCACTAGTGATTTTAGAACGAATCGGCGTCTCGGTTACTCCACTTTTAGCTTCACTGGGTGTCGGATCACTCGCCGTGGCCCTTGCTCTTCAAGACACCCTCGGAAACATGTTCAGTGGATTTTATTTGCTTGCTGATAGACCCATCCGAATTGGAGATTTTATTCGTCTTGAAAATGGCACGGAAGGCTTTGTTGAGCGAGTGGGCTGGAGAACCACTCATATTTTGCTTCCCGGGCAAAGTATGGCCGTCGTCCCAAATTCAAAAATCGCTTCAGCACAAATTATTAATTTTGATCTGCCCAATTCGGAAATCAATGTCACTGTGGATGTTGGCATTGACTATCAAACACCGCTCGATCAAGCAGAAACGATTTTGACTGAAATTGCACGTAAGGTCACTGCGCAGTCTCAGGCGACCATAAAAGAAACTTCACCGGTAGTGCGATTTAAGAACTTCGGAGATTCAGCGATTGTCGTTGGGGTTACCATAAGAGCCCGTCACTTCGAACAAGTCGCTTTGGCCCGCCATGACCTCATAAAGGCCCTTCACGCAGGGCTCAAGGATGCCAAAATTGGCATCCCCTACCCTCAACGCGTCATTCATCAGGGCTTGTAGTCGATCAATTCGCCCGTGGCCACGATGAAGTCAACGCCTTTTGAATTGCGATTGATCATTTCATTGGCAATGTACGAACCACCGCAAAATACCGGACTTCCGAAACTGGGAATCTCATTGGAGTAATACTCGTGAATAATGGTTGTGACTTCTCCTAAATCAGTGGTTCCGCAAATCATGTTTCCCGTGACTATTGTTGAAGAGCGGTAGGCTTTAATTATTTTGCCACTATCAAGTTTATACTCTCCGACCCACGTTTCCATTTGTGGAAGAGCGCCGCCACCCGAGCTGCATCCTTCAAATTCACCGGAACTCGCATCATGGGTTGGATAGGCCGGCTTCACGAGACAATCAAATCCTTCTTTTCCGATGAAGCAAGATTTTGTCGTCGTAAACCCTTCCGGCAATCCTGGAACGTTTTTAACATCGAATGTCTTTTCGACGTAATTAAACTTATCTGTCGTTACACTGGAAACTTGAATATCGGTTGAATTAATATGCGCGTCCGCTTTTCCGTTTTTGAAATAGAATTTTTGAACAATTTTTTGTTTTGCTTTTAGCCTTGGGTCAATTTGAACTGTTTCAAATGGTAAACCTGAAAACTTGCAACCTTCGGCGTAACGTTCACGATCAAAAAGCCCAAGTTTTTTTTCAGGAGTGAATCGAGCTAAATCCGCTTGAACCTTAATGGTCACTAAACAAACGATAATAGCCAAAACTATGCTGCTCATTTTCATAGGCATCCCCCCTCATGGTTGCAGAGACAGTATGGCACAGACCCCTTGGGTCTCCAACTGGACCAGACCTTTTGACTAATCGTTAAAGAGGGATTTATTTAGAATGCTGAAGGATAGCAGGTCGAGACGTACATGCCACGCCCACACCTTATGTAACCATCCCAAAGAATGATATCAAACTGCTCGTTGAACGAGTTTGTGTCTTTCTTAACCGCAACTTCTTCACCTTGGTCGTCTATCGCACAGTACCCCCGTTGCCCCAAGCGCAAAACAACTCCGGCTGTATAAGCCCCAATATCTCGCACCTTGTAACAATATTCGGTATTGGGTTTGATGTCGTTGAAATCAAATAGTTCGGGACGCTCTTGTATGAGCTGAAAAATGGACTGCTCAACGGCGTCAAAGTATTCGGATCGCGCTTCCTTACGGCACTCGTTATCGCGACTCGATGGCAATGGACATACAAAGGGACCGGGTGTAGCACTCGGAGCTGGTGTGGGAGTTGTCGTAACCGTAGGCGCTGGCGTGACACCAATTGACGGCTGAGATTGAATATTAGAAGTTGAGACGGCTTTGAATGGTGAGCTGTGATTGCCACATCCTAATGTAGCCAGCAAAACCGTTAATAGAATTTTTCTTCTTGTCCCCACACTAGACTTATCGACAGGGCGTCGGATTTATTTAGAATTCGGTTTTTTGACTAAAAGATGGCCATTTTTAAGCAAAAAATCGATCCGCCGGCTTTTAGAAACTCACTCGTATCAACTGGTATCACTTCAAATTCCCGAGTCTCAAGGGCGCCAATAAGGGCGGGTGCCGATTTCTCAACCAATACCGTTTGACCATTGGGAGAAAAACAATTGGCAGCCAATGCGGACCGTGACTCTTCGTCGCTAACTTCAATAATAGTCTTAAAAAAGCTACGAATCATCTTAAGGCCCTCTGGTTCAAAAGCATTTTCCACAACAACGGCACAATCCGGGTTGATGATGCTCAAACATGTATCCAGATGATAAAAGCTCTCGTTTTGAAGTTGAATGGGGACAATATCAAATCCAAAACGATCCGAAAGCTCCGCATAGACGTCATAATCTGTTCTAAATCCATGACCACCAAAAACCACTTTGGTTCCTGGAACGAGCAACGCATCGCCATGGCCCTCAAATTTAGCTTGAGAATTGTCGAGTTGATCAACCGTGTACCCAGAGGTTTCAAAAAACTTTCGAAAGTGTATAACCTCATCACGTCTTGCCTCGTGTGCCATTTGAGCTAAAAGCGCATGGGTAGTCCCATCAAAATGAAATACAAAGGCCTGATTTGCGGCAAACACCATGTCAGGTAGACCGGGAGCTCCTTTGATGGTTGAAACTGGCAAACCCAACTTCTCAAAAATCGATTTTAGTGTCGTCCACTGTTCAAGAGCATTTGCTTTATCCACAGTTTTTAACTTGCCAGAACTGTCGCGCATGTGAGGGTTAATGGCATAAGACACTCGATAAAAATCGGGACTCACCATAAGAATGCGATGAGGGATCAAATCAGCATTGAATGTCACTGAGTTGCGAAGGCCTCGAGCACCTTGTGCGGATTCAACAATCATGGCTACTCCCTATTTTAGATCAAATAAAATCAATTCTGATTCCGTTCCAAGACCTTTAAGTTTCAGAGTTCCCGAATCTTCTAATACAGCGGCGTCACCACTTCGCAGTTCCTGACCTTCGACTTCAATTTGCCCTTTAGCCACTTGCACCCACACACCGCGACCCGCTCTCAACTTGAATTCAAGGGATTTACCGCCTTCTAGCACTGAAGCATAAACATCGGCATCTTGTCGAATTGCCATTGAGTTATCGCGACCATTTAAAGAGGCAAATAATCTTAAAGTATTGAGTTTCTGCTCGCGGCTCAGGTGAAGCTGACCGTATTGCGGTTTCAAGCTTTTTTGATTTGGCAAAATCCAAATCTGTAGCAAATGAACTTGCGATTCCGCAGAATTATTAAACTCAGAATGAGTAACACCAGATCCAGCCGACATGTATTGGGTGTCTCCGGCTTTGATCACAGAACCATTTCCCATGCTGTCTTTGTGAGCAAGCTCGCCTTCGAGCACGTAAGTTATGATTTCCATATCGCGATGACCATGGGTATCGAATCCCTCCCCAGGCTGGACAAAATCCTCATTGATAACTCGAAGAGATCGAAAGCCCATGGCCTCAGGATTGTAATAATCTCCAAATGAAAAAGTGTGGTGGGTCTTAAGCCAACCATGATTGAAGTACCCTCGATGATTTGTGCGAATAACTTTCACATGAGCCTCACAAAATTCTTAAAAATGCGCGCCAATCAAGAGCTTTGCGCTCCAAAGATGGCGCGGAATATCAATTGAGCGCGTCGTAAAGGTTGTAATATCTCCGGTCACCACCACCGTCATTAAAAAATCATCGCCGTTGAATCCAAATGATGCCAAGGCGTCTGCCTTTCCGGAGCTACCGGTCGATTTATATTCCGTTTGATCATCGCTATAAACGCGCCACAGGCCGCCAAGACCTAGGTTCACCGCCGCTGACGTAAACCATTTCTGAGTCCAAGCAACCGTGTATCCGTATCCCCCTTTAGCCTCCAAGGAGTAAAAGTGGCCCACTTTGATTCTCGAGTCATTTCCGAATTCATTTCTGACAGCGGCTGGAATCATAAAGTTGTCATTTGAAAAATGAGTGTCCGTTGCCGATAAACCCAAAAGCCAAGAACCACCACTGCTTTCTTGTCGAGCATTTTGGTCAAGGGCCGCCATATACGAAAATGATTCTGGGTTTGAAATAAACGTTAGATTGGCAGAAGCGTTTCCTGAGGTCATATTGCGTTCTTTGATATGGTTAGGTTCCTGGACCGTCGGATCTATCTCTGCGGAGTTTTCAATAAAAAACCCCTTGTACTGCTGATAATTCAAAGCCATGTGAAATCTTCGAAACGCGAACGAAAAGCGATAATCGATATAATCGGTGATGCCTTTGGATTCGCGAGTTTCTGCAGCTTCGGGACCTTGAAATCCGATACCCGCTCCAAAAAGACCATGAATTGAAAAATCAACTCCGGTAATCGAGCGCAAGTTGGGTTGCCATTTGACGATCTTGCCCGTTTGCTGACTCTTCAATTCTAATTGGTAACTCGGAAACTCAGCGTAGCCGCGAATGGTAATAAATTTGTTACTAAAATGATTGATGGATCCAGCATGAGCCGCCGTGACGCAAAGGCAAAGCCCCATCACAATAAAGGATTTGTTCATATTCACTATTATTTGGCGAGTTTGTCAGAAACGAAAGCGTCAAATTTGGCAAAATCAGCGCTTCCTGACCAAAAGTCGACAACTTTTCCCTGTGAGTCAAAGAAGACTGTCAGCGGTATAGCCCCATTCCACTGTGGTAGCAGATCTTGCATAAAAAGCTCGACCTCGCCGGCTCGCATGAATGTTTGAAATTTGACCCCTTGGTCTGAAAGAAAGTTCTTGGCCGCCGTGAGTTGATCGGTTTCATCCATCGAAACCAAAAAAACTCCCAATCCGCGGGCTCCCCATTTCTTTTGTAAGGACACAAGGTCGGGAATCTCGTGCTTACAAGGCTCACACCAAGTAGCCCAGAGGTTCACAAGAGTTAGAGGCCTTTCCTCAAGTCGAATGCGATTCTTAATATCCACCGCCGAAGCAAATGTCATCCGTTCGTCGTCTTTGGGATTCTGAGATTTCCAGAAAGTTGCCACGGCAAGAACGCCAATGGCGAGACTCACTAGTACAACGAAAAGCCGATGCTTGGCAACGATGCTCATCCTCATGAGAAAATTAGTAATCGAGTCTTCTCATGATGTCAAAGCCTGGACCATTATTTCTTAAGCGATAGTCATAGGTGATGGCGCTTTCGCCGATTCTAACCCCACTATAAGGGTTAACAATATTGTCGCTGAGCAAGAACTCACCGACTCCACCGGCAACAATATCCGAGCACTGCTTTTTCATTTCATATATTTTAAGAACGCGACGATTGCCGTTTCCAGATGGATCGCCGTAGATCCACTCAAGATCCGGTGCCGTAGCTCCCAATACTCCCAAGTGCTGAGTGAAAACACCGCCATTGAGAACAATATTTCCGCCTCCGTGAACAACGCCGCCGATGGACTGCTGCGCGTAGAGTGCTGCATCTATTCGGGCCACCGCGCCAAATCCAACTCGAAAGTTTTTATCGGTGTTACAAACCTTAACAGGCAAGTCATACTCAGGTTTTAATCGGGCGATGTAGTTAGGATCTAAGTCAAAGACACCTCGGCGCTGCGCTTCACTAATAAACCCAAACGACTCTTGGCCACGAAGGAAGTTCGAAGACGCTTCCATTCGAGAGCGCAGTATGGGAACCCATGTTCCATTGACAATATCAGCGGATTCACTGGTAATGACTTGGTTAAGGCTGAATCCATAGTAGCTATTGTAGACGTAGTTACTATTATCGCGATTCGCAATATAGTTACGAAGTCTTGTATCAGGCGGAAATGGTACCGTCAGCGGATTTGCCGAGACGGGAAGAACACCAGGATCACCGATAACAATATGTTTACCGGTTGCCAGTCTCAAAGCATTTTCATTGTTCTGAATGGCTTGTCGCGCCTTGGTGTCAGCGGTTAAAACATTACTGCGGTACGCGGCAAAAAGTGTAGAGTTGTTCTCAACAACGATGTCATCAGGTATATAGATATTTCCTGAGACATAAATAGTGCCAATCCCATTGAATCGACCATGAATGATGAGGTCTCCGTCAATTAGGACTTCGCCCTCTAAGGTAATGACTTGACTGCGTCCATCAAGAATCAAACTTCCATTAAAAATCTTATTAACCTTTACGGCATTAGCGACGCGGATTTTTCCTGATACCAGGTTTCGAATCTTATTAATTTTAAAACTCGGAAAGGAAAGCGGTGACGAAGTATTCATCAAGCCATCGACAATTTTAAATGGAACGCCGGGCCCCTTAAAAACAGAAACGCGTACATAAGGATTTGGATCTGGCGGCAACAATCTTTCAAGTAAATGATGTTGAGGATCGCTTACCGTGTTACTGAACAGTCCCGTCACGACGTTGTAAGTTTGTCGAATGATCGTTTGGTTGGCCAAAACGTTTCCATAGATTGTACTTACGGAATTTTCATGCAGGCTAAATGGTGTTTGTTCAGTTGCCGCTACATCGCCGTAAACATTCATATGACAAAGCACGCAGCGCGTTTGATTCGAAACCATTCCAAAATTAAGCATGGGGACCGCCGTAGGAGACGGGCTTGGTGACGGACTTGGGCTCGGACTCGGGCTGGGGCTCGGACTTGGACTAGGGCTTGGACTCGGGCTCGGAGATGGTGTTGGTGTAGGCGATGCCTTAGTTATTGTCGGCTTTGGAATATTTCCGAATCTCACATCGCTTGAACAAGCTGAAAGACCAAGAGCCATGGCGACCAGAACCGCTATCGAGCTTATTTTTTTATAGTTTAAACTACCCACAAACACTTCTCCCTCAACAAGTTGTAAAGCGAGGATCATGCCGATGGGTAAAATACGGCTAAATCTATAAATTCATTGGGAAACTACATTAACCGTAGTTTGAAATGTTTTGCTCATAAATCATTCACGCAACGCAACAGAACGGGCGCTACGACTCCTATTGGCAGTTAGCCCCCACCAGACTGGACTTCTGGGATGAATATTAAAAAACTGTTAACTGATTTTACAGAACCAGACTTTGGACAGTTTTTAAAAAAGCAAATCCCCCTTCTGATTGAGAAGGGGGATTCGTTAAACCTTCAACTCATCAACGTCGGTTATCGCACTTCGAGCGAACGGCTGCCGCCATTGAGAGCGTTAACAATGAGCTGCCAGTTAAAATCCATTTGCTGAGGTTCTTTTTCCAAAGAAACGTCAAATGGATTAAGTCGCTGGCCGTAGAGCACTTTTCTCAGATCAGCGAGTTCTTCCATTGTGTAACCCGGAATCATAACATGGCGGCCGGTCATGGCTTCACCTACCACTCCCATCATTTGCCCTTCATAGGCGACTTCAGCAAACGCGCGGCTTCTGAATAAAATGTTCCAAAATCCTGAGGGAACATAAATCGAAATCGGAATATTGATCCACTTTGTTAGCAGCTCGGACAAGGCAAAACTAGAAGGCATCACAACTCGTACTGCCGTTACGAAGGCTTCTAAGCCGATACGATTCGCAGCCTTGAACCACTTCATGTTCTCGTAGACATGAACCGAAGGAGTTTTAATCAAGCTCATGCGCTTCATGGCCAGGGAAAACACGCCTTTTCGCTTTCCATCTTTAAAAACCGTTGCAAAGCGCTGATCTGGCCACATTTTTACTTCGTAGCCCTTTTTATTGAGCCACTCGAGATTTTCTTTTCGATACTTATCTTCAAGATCCATGACGAGACGTCGTTTCTTCGGCCCATTTGCAACGTCATCGGTTTCTAGAATCTTATTGAGATACAACAGTGTTGTGGTGACATCGGCAAACTGCCTCAAGTTATCTGCGTCAATATCGAGTTTATAATCGCCTCGCAGATACGCCTCTAACAATGCAAGCAGCTGATTCTCATGAGCGTCTTGCTGTGCTTGAACGTTGTCCGTAATTCTTGTCACGAGAATGCTGAGTATATTTCCAACCTGACCGAGCAGGGACTCAAGAAGCATTGTCTGGCTTTCGAGCTGTTGGAGACTATACTTGCCCGCTAAAATCTGAGTTGGATCGGCATAATTCACGACCCATGCTGGAAGATCGGGTGCGGCACCAGCCTTTGCCACGCTTGGGCTCCAGGTCATGGTGAACTCTTTTGCTTGAGCATTCCAAATCAAATTGAATTGACTTAAAAAGCCTTCGACATCGGTAATTTTAGTGGTTTTTCTCAAAACAAGTTTAGAAAAGCTTTCCGCCCAGGCGGTCAACTTCTGCTTTTGCTTAGCAGTGTAATAAATGTCTCCCATGGTGAAAGACGCGGGAGCAAAGCCGTCGCGCTTGTTAGCTGCCTTTGGGCCACCATGAGCGGCAATCCAGCGATCATTAAATTTGATCTTGGCAAAAGCATCGATGCCACGAGTTTCATCATCGGCCGAGCTGAACGGAAGATTGGCCTCTTCAACTTCTTTGAAATCATTGTAAAAGCCATAATGAGCGCTTTCTTCCCATGGATCCAATTGCGTCACGGGCTCGGGAAGTTGCTTTTCTGCTCCATTCAAAATAACGGATGGGTTTTCTTTCGTTGTTTTATATTTTTGAAAAAGTTGACGAAGAGAAAACTGGCCGATTCCAATAGATCCCAAAATTTTATCAGTCCATGATAGCTGATCCATTGCGAGATCAAAAATAACCAAGGGGTATCCCTGCGGATCTACCAAAATAACAAAGCGATCAGCTATGGGAATGGCACCGTAGCCACCCTTTTGGTTTTTAATTAATTGGATTCGGGCTTGCTCCGCTGTGGGTGATTTAATGTATTTGGGATTGCTGGCGACCTCTTCCCAAGTCTTGGGCAATTTCGCCTGCGCCTGCACCCCAATAGCAAGGCTCAGCAAAATTCCGATTGTTGAACGCAACATGAGTTCCTCCTTGAGTGAACGTTAGATTTGGACTGACGTCTAACGTTAACAGGCTATGTTTTATGGATTCAAGAACTTGACCCCAAGACTAAGGTCCAGAAATTAACCAAAGTCTTGAGTGACGCGGCGGGCGTCGGACAAACTCAGAAAATCAATCTCTCCTCGAGATGAAGACGTTCAGTTTGACCCCGGGATCTTCGGATCCCGGTTTTTTTATCTCCTCGATTGGCTCCACATATCGGCCCAGACGGCGACAACCAAAACGACTCCTTTAACAACAAACTGCCAATACGGCTCCATGTTGGCGAGACTCATTCCGTTGTTGAGACTTTCCATCACAAGGGCACCTAAAAGAGCACCAGGAATACTTCCTTTGCCCCCCATCAGCGACGTTCCGCCGATGACACAACTAGCGATGGCATCGAGCTCAAGGAGTTGGCCAGCGTCAGGAGATGCAGAACCCACCCGGGCTGTTAAGACGACTCCTGCAAGAGCGGTGAGAAATCCCATCACCATATATATGCTCATGGTGACGCCACGAATATTAATACCGGACAAAAACGCGGCATCACTATTTCCGCCTATGGCGTAGATGCGTCGGCCCCAAGTGGTTCGCTGTGAAATGACGTAAAAAATGATCATCAAGCTCAACATCAAGAGTACAGGGACCGGAATTCCCTCGTAGCTTGCTAATACCCGCATGAATCCGACTACTAAGCCCGTTAACGCCAAGGCCGAGACTAGAAATGCTCCAAAGGACTCGGTCTCCAATCCAAATTGCTTGGCCTGCCGTCGAGCGTTTGCCATCAAGGCCAATACTACAATCAGAGCCAGAATGCATATCGTCCATCCGGTTTGAGCCGAAACGTAAGCCGTTCCCAACGACTGTATCCAGTTGGCTTCAAGTGGAACCGTGGAGTTTTTGGTAATCATCATAGATGCCCCACGAAACACCATCATTCCACCCAAAGTTACAATAAAAGCTGGGATTCGCTGATAGCTTAAGAGCCAACCTTGAAAAGTTCCAATTGTGATACCGGCCAGCAGAGTGACTAGAATTGAATTCATCGGAGACAATCCAAATTCTGAGCCCGCGACTGCGAGAACAGCGCCCAAAAAGCAGACAACACTTCCAACAGAAAGATCAATATGACCGGCTACAATGATAAGCACCATGCCCACAGACAAAATCCCGGTCACCGACATTTGCCGAAGAAGGTTGCTCAAATTTCGAGGTTGCAAGAACGCCCCATCCGTCATGATGGCAAACGTGAGCCAAATTGCCGCCAATGCCAACACCATGGTGTAAGTTCGCAATGCTAATTTAAATGGTGATGGCCTCTGTAGGGCCCCTTGCTTAAAAGCCATAGTTTCTAACATCCACTCCCCCAAATACTGACTGCGTCGCCAGAGTCATAATTTTCTCAGGAGTTGCCATCGAGCGCTCTAACTCTCCTGTAATTCGTCCTTCATTTAAAACCAAAATACGATCAGCTAGTCCCATAAGCTCGGGCAATTCAGAAGAAACAAGAACCACCGCCATTCCCTGCGAAGCGAGGTCTGTAATCAAAGTGTAAATCTCTTGCTTCGCCCCCACGTCAATTCCGCGAGTCGGCTCATCTAAAAACAAGATCTTGGGCTTAGTGGTAAGACATTTTGCCAGAACAACCTTTTGTTGATTTCCTCCTGAAAGAGACTTTACGGGAGCCTCTACGGAAGAAGTTTTTACTTTTAGTTTTTTAGTCATATCCTTGGCGTGGCTTGCCATCGCAAGCGATTTCAAGAACCCAAATTTTGAGAACAGCTCCAGGCCTGAAATGGTCATATTGCGAGACACTGAGTCGTCGAGAACTAATCCCTGCCGCTTTCGATCTTCAGGGACAAAGGCCACACCCTGAGTCCAAGCCTGTGAGGGTGAATGAATTTTAGTCTTCACACCCATAAGTTTGGTTTCACACTGAACGGGAAGCCTTAAACCACCAAAAAGTGCCTGCAATAATTCAGATCGGCCCGATCCCATAAGTCCGCCGATTCCCAATATTTCTCCCGCTCGCACTTTAAAGCTAATATCCTTAAGTAAGTATCCCGAGCGCTTTTGAGCATCGGCAACGTTGAGATTTTCAACTTCGAAAACCACCTGCCCCGGTTGTCGAGAAGACTCCGGAAACAAAGTTGAAACTTCTCGCCCTACCATTTCAGAAATAATCTGCGTCTCAGTGAGACCATGGCGATCGTGGGTCGCGATGGTCGAACCGTCGCGCAAAACAGTAACGCGATCGGCAACCTCTAATACTTCATCCAATTTATGAGAAATTAATATGGAACTCATCCCCTCACTCTTAAGTCGTTTCAAAAGTCTTAAGAGATTAGCAATTTCTTCTTTTGTAAGTGCTGACGTAGGCTCATCTAACACCAATATACGGGGGTTCTGACTTAAGGCTTTTGCGATCTCTACCAGTTGTTGCTGTCCAACCCCCAACTCTTTGACTGGGCGGCGCACGTTTGCATTTAGACCCACAACCTTAAGTAGCTTTTGGGCATCAGAAAATAACTTTGACCATTGAATAAATCCCGCAAACTGCGGCTCGCGGCCCAAGAAAATATTCTCTCCGATACTTTGCTCGGGAATTAATGAAAGCTCTTGATGAATAATGGCAATACCCGATCGCTCACTGTCGCGAATGGAAGAGAAGTGCTTCGGCGCTCCCTCGATGACTATTCGACCGTTGAAGCTGCCCTGAGGATAAACGCCCGACAGTATTTTCATGAGCGTTGATTTTCCAGCGCCATTTTCACCGCAAAGCGCGTGGATCTCGCCGGGCTCAATATCAAAGTTCACCATTTGAAGCGCAAGCACTCCGCCGAAGTCTTTTGAGATGTTCTCCATTCTCAATAAGGACATTACTTCACATTCTTATAAACGGCTTCTTTCTTATGAAACCCGTCGGCAATAATCGTTTTATCAATGTTCGCCTTATCAACAGGCAGCGGCTTAATCAAAATCGAAGGAACATCTTTTTTGCCGTTGTTAAGTGATTGTCCTGTCTTAGGTAAAGGCTCTCCTTTTGCGAGAGAAATGGCCACTTCCGCCGCGCGATAAGCCAGGGTTTTGATGGGTTTATAGACCGTCATAGATTGGGTTCCTTCAACGATTCGCTGGCAAGCGGCCAAGTCAGCATCCTGGCCAGTGACAAGAACTTTTTCCGCAAGCTTTTGCTGTTTCAGTGCAGAAATGGCGCCGCCAGCGGTTCCGTCGTTACTGGCTACAATGGCTTGAATATTATTTGAAAATTTGCTCAATGCATTTTCGGTGTGTTTGAGCGCTTCACTGGGTTGCCAATCTCTCGCCCAAGTATCCAGTGCGATTTTGATTTCGCCTCGGTCAAGCGCTGGCTTGAGCGCTTCCATTTGTCCTTTTCTTACGAGTAGCGCATTAAAATCCGTCGGAGCCCCTCCAATTAGGAGAAAGTTACCCTTTTTTGCTTTCTGAAGGGCGTACATTCCTTGAAGACGACCAACCTCGACGGGATCAAAAGTCACATACAAATCTAAATCAGAGTTTTGAATCAACCGATCGTAGGCAATAACTTTTTTGCCCACTTTATGGGCCGCTTCTACGATCGAAGCTGCAGCTACGCCATTGTGCGGAACCACAACCAAGACATCGACATTTTGTGTTAGCAAATTTTCAGCTTGGCTTACTTGAAGGGAATCATTTCCGTTTGAGGCCTGCACGAGAACTTCAGCGCCCAGCTCTTCAGCGCGCTTAACAAATAGGTCACGATCTCGCTGCCAACGTTCTTCTTTTAGGGTATCCATAGACAATCCTATCCGAATCTTTTTTTCGCCAGCGGCGTGGACCATCGTAGAAGAAATCAATAAAGACAGAATTGTTGTCAAGATCACACCCATATTTTGGCTCCTTTTTGTAGTACTTTTGAATACTTGAATCCCCGGGCTTGGTATCTAATGAGGGAGCCCAAAATCTGTCAACTTATACCTGTCAACGAACTGTGCAACCGCCTATCCCGCAGCGTCATAGTCCGTGTTTTGGGTGGGACGGAATCGCTTCATAAGCAATATATTCGCGCTGAACTGGTCCTCGCCTTGCTCACATAAAAGGCTTGAGGAGAGAGTTCAATGATTTGGAAGTCTTTAATCTTTGCAGTCGCCATAACAATAACCGCGCCCGCCTTTGCTGTTTCAGAGTTGGATGCTGAAATTCAGGATCTCGAACTGAGTCTGAGGCCGATTAAAAAGGCCGCTCCCCGGCCGGTTGCAAGGCCAAAGGTTTCGGCTAAGCCTAAAGCACTGCCTCGCGTGACACAAAAACCTGCACAAAAAGTAGCTCGATCCTATTACCAGAGCGCTCCGCCAACTGATCC
>JADLCR010000059.1 GCA_020847095.1 Oligoflexia bacterium
CAAATTATTAAAATCACTGGATATTTTTGTAATGAGACCAAAGCCCCCCGTTTTAAAGGGGGCTGGCTCATCTCAACTATAAGTGGGAGAAATTTGGTGGAGGCGCCGGGAGTTGAACCCGGGTCCGAAAGCCTTCGGTCGAGAGGCGGGCTACATGCTTAGTCGTTGTTTAAGTTAGCTACCTCATTTCCAGCGACAAACCTGAGACAGCCCTCATTCGGCTAAATTCGGCGTCGCCACCACCGAATGACAAGTGGCGAACCGCTCCGGATTAATGGCGCTGACTCCTCCCAAACCCGGCCATCGGGAGGGCAGCGTTAGCGAGCGCTTAGGCTGCTAAAGCGTAATTGTCGTTGCCAATTACAAAGCGCCTGGTTTTTAACGAGGTCTAAGCTCCCCGGCATGCTCCTCTGACGTCTATGCCCCCGTCGAAGCCAAAACGCCCCCGAGGTTAAGATCGTTCAAAAGAAACAATTAATTATACTACGGAGTAAGGTCGTAGGTCAAAGTGACTAGATTTCCGCTTTTGAGATAAACACGCACCAGCGAAATGGCGCAGACATCGGCCGACATTCCTTTGATAAATCGCCGAATAAACATTTTCTCTACTCTCCCCGAATCAATGAGGGCCTGTAAATTCTGAGCGGTGCGCTGATCGCCAAAGTCTTCTTGAATCGAACCTAAAATGACTTTGGCATTTGATGAGTTAGCGTATTGACATCCTTGCGAGGAGCGAAGCTCTTGAGTCATTTGTGAAATGATTTTGGGGGGATCAAGCTCCGTAGGTGTGTAGCCCACAATTCGCGCATAGCCGTTCCCTAAGTGCGCCTCCTTGACCCAATCCGACGTTCCATAGGCAAGGCTTGTCACCATTCCCAAAAAGCTGACTAAAATTAGAAAACTTCTCCACCTCATAATACGAGGCCATACCACCCATTAATGCTTGGTGTCAAATTTGTGTAAAAAAGAAAGGCTTTGAATCTTCAAAGCCTCTCTGGGTTTCTTTAAACTCTTAGTGCGTTAGACGACGAACAGAGATCGTGGTCCCCGGAAGCGTGACCGAAACTGGCAATTCTACGAACGGATTGATGGGTTCGCGAACATTATGAAACACGCGCGTGGGCTTTGATACAAACCCTGGCTTGGTGCCGTTGAGAAGCATGAAGTCTTGATCAGCCACAACAGAAACAATCCATTGATCACCTTGACGGTGCGCCACTCGAATTGGTCCTTTTTGTGCGATTTCTCTATCTTTGCGATTCACAGGATATACCGAGTTATCCCGCGCCAACTGATCGTCGCTGACATAGTCCCAAAATCCCATTCCTTCAGGCATCGACCAATCGCCAAGGCCGTACTTAATTGATGACTTCACCATGCTTTGACTGCCACCTAATAATTGCCCGATGCCACGGGTGAAGGCCTCTCCCACAGGGCCCATTCCCACCACACAAGACAAAAAGTTCACATGAACATCGTCAGTGAGAATTTGCTTAAGCATGGGATTTCGATTCGCAATCAACTGCCAATCCGCAAGTCCCGCAACACAGCCGTACTTAGCGGGTCTTTGAGAAACTCGGCGCATCTCGAGGATTTGCCCCTTAGAAATGGGCGTATAATATTGATCGTAACTTGATTTGTCTGGCGCATACACTGTAGATCGCCAACTCGCGCATTCCATTGATTGAAGTTCTTGCGCGTCGCGAGCGTGCCACATTCCCCCGGGCATTCCGTGAGCATGGACATTTAATACGCCAACTTTTAACTTTCGTTCTGAGGATACCTGAATCATGGCTCTAAAGAGCTCTTCCAGGTGGGCGAAAACGATTGTGACACTTCCGTTTTGGTTTTGATAAATTTGTGGAGTTTGATTTGTAGCTCCATCTGGAATCACATAAGGAAGCCAACTATGTCCTGGCAAGTGTGCATGCACCTTGGCATCCATGCGATGAAATTTGGCGACGCCCAATTCGGCGGCGTGAATCACAAGGCCTGGTTGTTGGGCTTGCGAAGAAACAGAAATCAGTAAAATGAATAGCGATAAAATATAAGAACGCATTTATTACCCCCTCAATTAAAACTTGGGCTCTTGTATCGGGTCTCCCCTGCCTTGGCAAGCCCTCTGAGAAGGATTTTCGTCAAGTTCTAGACATTTTTGTTGGGTCGCATATAAGATGCTCCCATGGATAGCCGACAAGTTTGGACGAAAAGTTTTAAAGAAGCACAAGAGACTTTGACGCGATTTATCGAAAGTCCCTCAACCCTTCAAAGCCTTGATAAGATAGCCGATATTTTAAGTGAGACGCTCAAAGCCGGTGGAAAAATATTTACTTGCGGAAACGGTGGGTCACACTGCGACGCCATGCACTTTGCAGAAGAGTTGACTGGGCGGTACAGAAAAGACCGAAAACCCCTTGGGGCCTTGGCGCTCGGTGATGCCAGCCATCTGACTTGCGTTGGCAATGATTACGGATTCGAACAGGTTTTTAGTCGACAGCTAGAAGGCCTTGGCAGGAAGGGCGACGTTTTGCTTGCGCTTTCCACCAGCGGAAATTCAAAAAATCAAATCAACGCCCTTCGGACGGCGAAACAATTGGGCATTAAAACCATCGCGCTTCTGGGTCGCGACGGTGGGCTTCTTAAAAATGAGGCCGATTGCTTTGTCATTGTTCCGGCTCAAACAAGTGATCGCATTCAAGAAGTGCACATCAAGATTATTCATACGGTAATCGAAATTATTGAACGTCGCCTATTTCCAGAACTTTACACATGAACAAAAGCAGTACCAAAAATCAGCCGCCTTCACCTAAGAGCCGTTGGTTTTTGGAACACGCCATTGCCTACAGCAAAGATCCGGTATCGTTTTTAGAGCGCGTTACACGCGAATGTGGGGATATCGGCCTCATTCCATTTCCCGGTTATAGGCTGTATGTGATCAATCACCCTGATTTGATTGAACAGGTTTTGAAAATACAACAGTCAAAATTCAAGAAGGACATTTACACGAAACTCACTTCCATCGTTCTGGGTGCGGGTTTACTGGGCAGTGACGGAGAGTTTTGGCGCAAGCAGCGCCGCCTCGTTCAACCAGCCTTTCACCATCATCGCACAAACAACTATGGCAAAATATTTGTCCAATACACCCATCAAATGATGGCGAAGTGGAATGGCCGCACCGAAATCACGCTCCTTCACGAAATGACCGAACTCACACTTAAAATTGTAGCTAAAACTTTGTTCAATTCGGACATTGAAACCCACATCAAAACAATTGAAGAGTGTGTCGAAGCCATGATGGACTACTTCTTAAACGTCCTTAACTTGGCGTTCAAATTACCTTTGTGGGTCCCCACTCCGGACAACCTTAAAGTTCGAAAACATAAGAAAGCCACCGACAACATCATCTTTGAAATTATTCGGCAGCGCCGCGCCTCAAATGAAGATCCAGGCGATCTGCTATCAATGCTCTTAAATGCCCAAGATGCCGACGACGGAACGCAGATGTCGGATCAGCAAATTCGAGACGAGGTCATTACCCTATTTATGGCTGGGCACGAAACGACGGCTCTTGCCCTATCGTTTACCATTCATTTGTTATCCACAAATCCCCACACCATGATGAAGGTTCGCGAAGAACTTAAACGAGTGCTCAACGGGAAAGACCCCGAATTGGCAGACCTAGCAAGGCTTACTTATTTGCGGCAAGTGATCATGGAATCAATGCGGCTTTACCCACCGGCGTGGTCAATGGGGCGCGAAGCTACTGAAGAAATCAAGTTGAGAGATTACGTCATCCCAAAGGGAAGCCAAATTGGAATTGTCCAATGGGCTATGCATCGCGATGCTCGATATTTTGACGAGCCCCTAGAGTTTAAACCCGAAAGGTGGGAGGGTGAATTTGCCAAAACAATTCCACCTTTCGCCTACTTTCCTTTTGGTGGCGGCCCAAGAATCTGCATAGGCAAAGAATTCGCCATGATGGAGATTACAATGGTCCTCGCCACCTTGCTTCAGCACTTCGAGATTCAAGTTTACGGGCCTCAAAAGCTCGAGGTAGTGGGTTCCGTCACTCTCAGGCCTAAGCACTCGATTAGAGCCAGGATTAGCCCTCTGAACCTGTCTAAATTTTAGACAATACTTTTGTCTTGTTGGTCTTTAGTCGCGCCCATAAAGGTCCGATAAGATTGTTGTATGCGGCAGACATCACAAATCTTGATTCTTACTTTAATGGCTCTTGTGTTTGTCCGTTGCTCCTCGGCTCCTGTAGATGAATTTTCTGAGATCAAAGCCAACATGACCAAAGACGAAGTCATCGAAGCCATTGGTAGTCCCAAGCGGGTTGAACGCATCGATGGCAAAGAAAAATGGGCTTATCGCTATTGGACAGGTGATGACAATAACCTCGAGGTACTTAAACACGTCACGTTCTACAATGGAAAAGTTATTGAGTTCGGCGATGACACAGAAGAAGCTCAAAGACTAGACGAAATGAAGAAAACGGACGACGGCAAAAAAGAGCGCCGCAGACTTCGCTCAGAAGAAGTCAAAAAGCGGGCCGCTCAAGAAGCAAAAGCCGAACAAGAGGTTCGCGCGACCAAAAATGTAATTCCCGCTGGCCAACCCGGAAGCATTGAAGATGAGCTCGAAAAAGCCGCTCGAAAACGACCAGTCGAATACAAAGAAATCCGAGGAACAAGTCAAGAAATCGAATCTGCTGAATAATTAATGGGGGCTTTGTTCTGCTGTTGGCGGAGCAATGGCTTTCGTTGGTTCTTCTTTTGGAAATTGTTCATCAACCTTTTTCTTGAGTCGACTCAGCTGACCTTCAAGGCCGGCTTCTTTTTCTAACTCTTCAAGAGATTTTAACTTCATGTGGCGATACTGTCGCTTAGTTTTGTCTCCCTTTTCGGGATGCTGAAACATCATATGTTCACGTTCGAAACGATAATCTTTAAACATACGGGACATGTCTTTGTACTTTTGCAAAATCTCCTTTAAAACTTTCTCTTTTGCCTCTGGCTCAACAGTATGATTCTTTTTAGCCACAAGAGCTTGAATTTCTTCTTGCGCCGTTCGGATTTTACTTTGATAGCCCTTCATGTTGGCTTCGTGCCGTCCCCATTCGCTCGCTTGGGTCATCGTTGAACAGATCAAAAACAATATCATCGCCAGGCCCTTGATCAATTGATGCGATCGCCACTTGATATCTAAAGGTAGTCTCTTTAAGTGTGAAACGAGCACGGACGCCTTCACAGGGTTTATGGGTCCTAAAATAACTTTTCCGTCTTTAATATTCGAAGTCACCATTGAGGGGTCCAGTCCCAAGCGACGATCTTCGAGAATATCCAAAAACTCCTGCCTCAGCTCGATCGTATCAATTCCACCAACGGAAATTTCATACATCAAACCACCTTGAGAGGTTGGCTCTAACGGAGCATTGCCAAATTGAGAGAGCTCCTGAAGGTTAGGATCTTTATCAATCGGGTGGGTTGGTAAATCAGGGGCTGAGTCCTTAACCGATTTAACAAAAGTCTTAATCGCCGACTTTGTCCCCGTAGGTTCTGGGGGAGCTTCCTGTAAAATGGCCACCTCTGGAATTTGCGGGACTTCTGGTAACGGAGTGTCTTCGGTCTTTCCCAGAGCTGGCTTGGGATTTGTCGTTTGAGCAACGTGGTGGGTGGCTCCACCGAAATCTGCCATCTGAGTACCAACCGGCGCCATTTGAGTTCCACCCTCACCGGGCTGAAACATTCGAGTTGCCTGGGGAGCTTGGGTGTTTCCGCCATCAGCTTCGGCGCCAAGTAGGATGATATTTCCACATGTTGAGCAAGTCACCATTCCAAAACCAGCCCCGCCATCAACCGTCGAACCGCATTGAGGGCAAGACACTTTGGTGATCATGCTTCATCAGCTCCATGACATTTCTTGTACTTCTTACCGCTACCGCATGGGCATGGATCATTGCGGCCAACTTTTTGCTGAGTTCGCGTTACTGTTTTGGGCGTTTCAGACTCCTCACCCCGAGAGAAAATCAATTTTTGTTGCTTAGGCGCTTCAGCGACTTCCATTTGGCGCACTTGTTCTTCACTGGCCACTTGAATTTTCATCAAATGTTCAATGGTCTCGGTCTTAATCGAATAATCCATTTGAGAATAAAGATTGAATGCCTCTTTTTTGTATTCAACTAGTGGGTCTTTTTGCCCATAGGCGCGCAAATTAATTCCTTCTTTCAAATGATCCATTGAAAGCAAATGATCCTTCCATCGAGCATCAATAGCCATGAGGAGAAGATCTTTTTGAAGTCTCGTGAATATGTCAGGGCCCAACTCTTGTTTTCGCCGATCATAAACTTCCAACGGGGCTTTCTTGATCGCCGCTTGCAACTTTTCGTTTGATAGTGAATTGGGATCAAGCCCATTGGTAAACCCAAGCTTGACTCCAAATTTTTGAGACAAAAACTGGTTTAAACCCTCTAAATCCCACTCGCCGGCCTTGACCTGTTTGCCTGTAAAAATCTCGCAAGCTTCTTCAGCCAACTCGTTGATCATTTCCTTAACAATTTCTTCGATGTGATCACCTTCAAGGGCCTGCCGCCTGAGTCCGTAAATGGCTTCACGCTGAACATTCATCACGTCGTCGTATTCTAACAAGTGCTTTCGAATGTCGAAGTTGTGTCCTTCAACCTTGCGCTGAGCTCCTTCGACAGCTCTTGTGACCATTCCAGATTCAATGGCTTCATCTTCGGGAATGTTCATCATGTTCATAATTTTTTGAATGCGTTCGCCATTGAAGATCCGCATGAGATTGTCTTCCAGCGAAAGATAAAATCGCGTTGACCCTGGGTCACCCTGCCGGCCCGCTCGCCCTCTCAGTTGGTTGTCAATACGGCGACTTTCGTGGCGCTCAGTTCCGATGATATGAAGGCCTCCTAGGGCCACAACTTCATCGTGCTCTGCTTTGCACAACTCCTTGTACCGTGCCATAGCGAGTTCCAGCTTTTCCGGATCATCGCCAGCTTCGTTCCGAGCCAAAAACTCAGGATTACCACCAAGCATAATATCCGTACCCCGGCCCGCCATATTGGTGGCAATAGTAACGGCACCTTTTCTTCCGGCTTGCGCCACTATTTCTGCCTCTCGCTCGTGATGTTTGGCGTTTAAGACCGTGTGCTTAAGTCCCGATCTTTTCAAGAGTGTTGATAAGAGTTCAGATTTTTCAATACTGACTGTTCCCACCAAGACTGGTTGACCTTTTTCATGACGATCTTTGATGTCTTTAATGAGCGCTTCGTACTTTCCCTTTTCAGTTTTATAAATGAGGTCGTCCATGTCTTTTCTAACCATGGGCCGATTGGTGGGAATAACAACCACGTCGAGATTGTAGATCTTTTTGAACTCGGCGGCCTCAGTGTCGGCGGTACCAGTCATTCCGGCAAGTTTCTTATACATACGGAAATAGTTTTGAAATGTGACCGTTGCTAAAGTCTGGTTTTCATTGGCCACCTTGACCGCTTCTTTAGCCTCAATGGCTTGATGAAGCCCGTCGCTCCATCGGCGGCCGGGCATCAGTCGCCCGGTAAATTCGTCAACAATAATGACCTGTCCGTCTTTGACCATATAATCAACATCGCGCTTATAGAGATGGTGGGCTTTAAGTCCCTGATAAACGTGATGCAAAAGTTCAATGTGCTGAGGGTCGTAAAGATTCTCAATTCCCAACAACTTTTCAACTTCATGATTCCCGTCGTCAGTCAAAGAGGCGGTTTTTGATTTTTCTTCAATTTTGAAATGAATGTCGGGTCGAAGCTTGGGGATAATTCCGTTAACAACATAATATTTATCGGTACTTTCTTCTGAAGGTCCCGAAATAATCAACGGCGTTCGCGCTTCATCAACAAGGATCGAGTCCACTTCGTCGACAATGGCGAAACCGTGCCCGCGTTGGACATAATAAGCCAAATCGGGCTTCATGTTATCGCGAAGGTAATCAAATCCAAATTCGTTGTTTGTGCCATAAGTAATATCTGAGCCATATGCTTCTTTTCGCTGCTGATCCGTAAGATCGTGCACGATGGTTCCGACACTTAGGCCTAACCACTTGTAGAGTCGACCCATCCACTCCGAGTCACGTTTTGCGAGGTAGTCGTTAACGGTGACAACATGGACTCCTTCACCTGAAAGTGCATTGAGATAGGTTGGCAAAGTAGCGACTAAAGTCTTTCCTTCACCCGTTTTCATTTCAGAAATATTGCCGCCATGAAGAACCATGCCGCCAATCAACTGAACGTCAAAGTGGCGCATTCCCAATACGCGCTTGCCGGCTTCGCGACATACCGCAAACGCTTCTGGCAAAATTTCGTCAAGGCTCTGCCCGTTTGCGATGCGATTTTTGAACTCGCTCGTTTTGGCTTGGAGCTGAGCATCACTCAGCTTTGATATTTCTGGCTCAAGTTGATTGATACGCCCCACGCGCGGGTACAATCCCTTAAGAACGCGCTCGTTTCTGGTACCAAAAACCTTTTTTAATATTCCCTGAAGCATGGGCTGAGTTTACTGCGAATAATTCTTATTTGGCAATGATCTGTCGTAGGCCTTCATAGACCACGGCCGTAACAGCGTTTGCCTGATTTAAACTTCGAATTGGGCCCCACATGGGGATACGCAAGCACTGATCTTCGAATTCTCGAAGAAGCTTTGGATCAAGTCCGACGGTCTCTTTTCCAAAAACACGCCAATAACCCTTTTTAAAGCGCTCTTCGTAAAACGTCTTAGAAGCTTTTTTAGAAAAGAAAAACACCCTCGATTTGTCTGGTACCTGTTCGAACCACTGTTCCACCGAATCATACTGCGCCAAGTCAAGGTGCTCCCAATAATCTAGGCCCGCTCGTCTAACAGCTTTATCGTCTATTTCAAAACCCAGTTTTCCAACAAGATGAAGGCGGGAGTTGGTGCCAACGCACGTTCTTCCAATGCTTCCCGTATTGTTGGGAATCTCAGGCTCGATGAGCACAATATTAAAGTGTGGCTGTTCGATCCGACTCAATTTTAAGTTAAATAACGAAAGCAGTCTGAACCCAGACTGGTGAGCGCGAGCCTTCGTCCCTTGTCTACGATAAGCCCCTTGTTGAGAAGATCTCGATAAATATCCAAATTGATTGGAACGATATCTCGCCCCGAGCTCGCTCCAAGCTTTAGGATATATTTTTTCTGAGATTCGGTGAGCTGAGCAACGAACGGAACTTGCGCAGCTAAAGATTGTTTATAATCACCCGATTCAATCAAAGTTGCTTCTTTGGGAAGTTTGTTTCGGTTGAGCACATAGACGAAACCATTTACAGGTTTTTTTCCACCGTCTACTGCAATTTGCTTTTCTGCACGAACGTAAAGACTTTTCTCAGGATTGGTTGGAGAAAAGCCTTCGAATTCATCGAGTATGGCAAACACCTCTTTGAAATTATTGATCGTGAGTAACTCGCCTTTTACTGTGCCTTCGCCTTCAATCATTGCCGGATAACCGACTGGAAGACGGTACAAGAGCCCTGGGCACGAGGCCGGCTTTACATCCTTCACCTGAGAGGCAAGCTTTCCGTGATGGACCATGCCTTTCATCAAAGACCCGTAAACAAAGAGAGAGGCTGCTTTACTCATAGATACTCAACCCTTTCTAATGATGAATCAAAAAAAGCACGCCCAATGTCATGAGCAATCCACCCATGATTTGTGGTTCATGCTTTTCCAACCAACGTAGTTTAACAAAACTCATTCCGTGCATGGCGAACCAGCCTAAGACTGTCATCATCGCCACCAACGAAACGGACATGCTGACACAAGTAATAATAAGTGTTCTTAAATCCATGGGACCTAAGAGCATAAAAAACGGAGCCACAACTAAACATGGACTCATCGCCATCATCAGGACAAGCGATGACGCGGCCATTTTGTTCGAAATTTCTGTATGGCGGTGTTGAAATCCCGAAAGCATAAACCCGCCGCCAAATGCAAAGAGAATTAACCCGGGAAGTACCCCTTGAAGATTTTCAATTCTTTGATCAATCTGATGCCCCAAAAATCCCACCAACAATCCCACTGCGATGGTCGTTAAAGCATGGGCAAGCCCGCCAAGGGCCAGTAGGCCGAGGACTCTTTTTTGACTCCACTTGTGTCGGCGTCCGACAATAACAAACGGTAACCAATGTTGAGGCATCAGGGCGTGAACAAGCGAGAGGCCGAGTACCCCTGATACGAATGTGTGCCATGGGATGGACATAGGGGAAGGGTCTTACCAAATTGTGACGCTTTACACAATAGGTACGAGCATTTAGCGGCTTCGGTGAAAAAATTTCAGTCTATGGGTTGCGCCGCTATATCGCCGGAAGTGTTGAGAAAATAGAGTTTATTCTCGTCAAAATCTAAATCAATCTTACGGACCAATTCATCCACTTTTGTCTTGATAGAGACGCGACGCACTTCAGAGCTTTGAGGGTTTACATAATAAAGAAACCCCTTCTGCCTTTTAATTCCGAGTTTTAATAAAGCCTTCATAGCCTGTAACTCATATTTCAGGAACCTTCGGCGGTCAAAGTCCCAATTGATTTCACCATTAAAATCTGGCCAAACTAGAAACCAATGACGATCGAGAGATTACTTTTATTCTTAGGCCTTTACCTATTTTCAGCCATTCCATTTGGCGTCATTGTGAGCCGCTTGATCACAAAAAAAGACGTGCGCAGCCAGGGAAGCGGCAACATCGGCGCTACTAATGTTTCGCGCATGATGGGTAAAAAATGGGGGCTCCTTGTGCTTTTTCTTGATGCACTCAAGGGATTCATTGCCACGGCGGTGGCCGGAAGATTTGGATATGCAGAACTCGGTTTGCTTGTTTCTGTATTCGGCCATTGCTTTCCGATTTATCTCAAATTTAAAGGCGGAAAGGGCGTGGCCACTTCCGTCGGAGCGCTTCTCGCTCTCAATTTTGCATTGGCCTTGGCTGCTATAGGGGCATTTATTTTCTTGTTCGTGATCAGTCGTCGCGTAAGTTTTGGAAGTCTAGGCGCCGCATTTTTTGTTGTTGTTATAGGGCTTGTTCGGCCCGCCATGATTAATCCCATAATGGCACTAGCCTTATGCGCTCTCGTCTGGTGGAGGCATAAAGAAAACATTCATCGAATTATCAAAGGATCTGAACCCAAATTCTTTTAATTTTTCTTGAGAATCACACGAAACAGTCCTACGAATGTCATTAACTATGAGTGAAGATTATATTGTTTATATGGGCCAGCAATGGCTGACAGTTGAAGGTGACATCGTCACCATCGGTGTCATGGAAGAGGCTATTTCTGAACTTGAAGAGCTCACCAAGGTCGATCTTCCCGGAGAAAACGAACCGGTCGAAAAAGATGAAATTTGTGGGGAGCTTGAAACTCGAGATGGGAATTTGAATATCTATGCTCCCGTAGAGGGGACCGTCCTTGAAGTTAACTCGGCCGTTGCCGCAAATCCCGAACTCATTCGGGAAGACCCCTTTGGCGAGGGTTGGATATTAAAAATTGAAGCCGCCAATCAAGATGACGTGAAGGAATTAACTGCCGGTGCGTCTTACGAAAATTAGTCTGATTCTTTTTACCCTGATTTTTAGTTTTTCAACTTCCTGGGCCGACGGACCTCAAGAGCTCAGAGCTCGAGTCGCTGGAACATCACAAAAAGAACCTTGCACAAAAAGTAAAACTGGCAAGATTTTAATGACTTTGCGCCAGTTTGCCCAAAATCCCGACCCAAAGGCCTCTGCAAGTCTTGCCAATCAGCTTTGTCGTATCTCACCAGATGGCCATGAACCTTGCCCCATTTCGCTCAATCAAGATCTTGTGATTGATTTGAAGACATCGGGAGAAAGGGTACCGCAGGTTATTCCCGTCATGGCCTGTGCCGCGGCCGTTGCCGAAGGAGCCATTAGACAAGAATTGCTTGAAGGACTAGCCGCTTTGTTTGATCGCCATCAAGGACGCTTTTTCAGCACCTGGGGAACATTGTCGCCCTGGCAAAAAAATCTAGCTCCCAAGTGGGAGGAATTTCTGATGACCACCGGAGATTTTGCCGCCGACGACGCTAAGAAACTATTGGTTTTTGACAAACGGGCTCAAGTGCTTCAAACGGCTCCAAGCTGGGCCAATCAAGAAACTAAAATCGCCTTTCGCAATTTGCGAGAAACCGCAGATCAGATCAGATCTACTCAGTCGGCAAATGCCCTTTCTGGAGACTTGCAGCTGGTGAAAAGTCGCTTTTTTGAAATTGTCGGTGACAAGGCGATTCGGCTCTCTCAAGGAGATTCAAAACGACTAGCTCAAGTAGCTGAAGGGGTGGCCGCTGAAGTGGGCCTCAATTACAAATTTTATTTAAAATCAAGTCAGCGCGACTGGGTGCTCTGTTCGACTCGACCCGGACAACAAGACACTTGTAGCCCTCGAGCGATAACTTTCGGTCGAGCTGCTGACGACTGCAGCGAATTTGGCTATGGCGCCGTATTGGCTCAAAGCCAAACAAGTTGGATTTTCCTGACCAACACTTCGCCTTTTAAAGTTGATATCAACGACTACTTTATTCCCAAAGGAGTTTGGCTCAAAAAATCTGATCACGTTGTGCGCAAGTGGAACACCCCAGAAGGGTTCGAAGCTCGAGCCATTTCTGAAGATTTGAGCATCTTGTACATGCAAGCTCCGATTAAATCCGCAGTCGGCCGAACACTCGCTACACTCACCTTACAAATTTCTCCCGTCGGCCCGATCTCGTTTATTGAAAAGATTCCTGATCAAAAAATAATTACGCTCACAGCACCCTTTTCACAAAAACTAAAATCTAGGGACGGCGTTAACTTTAACCTGTCAAAAAACACTTGCCCCTAACCTTGATCAACACTAAGACTGCCAACGTACAAAATTTGGAGGATTCTCTATGAAAATGTTTTTAGCCACCATGCTTACTTTATTGGTTTCAAGTGCTCAGGCGGCCCCGTCTAGCAAAGCAGCCATAACTGACGGCCCGGGATCGAAAGCGTCTCAGATTGAGACAAACACTCCCAGTACGGCTTCAGAAGCCAAAATTTCTAGAATGATTCCTCATGTGGGATTGCTTTTGTCATCTTATACCGGAATTGACGGCGCCGGCGCCGAAACAAAAACCGGTTTTGAAGTGGGCGCCCTTGTGGATCTTGGAAGACAGAAAACTGTCTTTGAAACTGGTGTTTTATACAGACAAATGGGTGCTTATTCAGTTGCGGCGATTGGGGGCGACACCATCAGCTCTGGAATCGAAGCGGATTATTTAAGTGTTCCACTCAATGCCAAATATTATGTTCATGGACAAAATCAAACATCTCTTGTGCTCAAGGGTGGAATTGCGCCAAGCTATTTGATTTCTCAGCGCGCCAAATCTTCGAATATGAATGGTCTATCGGGCTCAACCGAAGACACCCGATTGAGCCGTTTTGATCTGGGCCTCATTATGGGCGTGGGCGGTCGACTTCTCACCGGCGAAAAATCTTCGTTGCTTTTGGAAGCCACCTACTATCGTGGTCTCACTAACGCTTTTGAAACCACCAATAATGCCTATAATGCCGCGTTTGGATTTTCAGCCGGATTTGCTGTCGAAATGTAAACAGCCCTCCGTCAGAATATTAGGCACTATTGATTTTATTTCATTGATCTGGGCCGCTCTTTCACCAAGGGCGGCTTTTTTGCGCCCAGAGATTGCAACGCCTCAATACCATGGGACCATTCATTGCTAGGTTAAGCGCGGCCATTGCCCTCATTTGCTTTAGTCATGTTGGACGGGCCGCACGACAAATTATATTCCGGGCTCACTTAGAGGTAGCTACCCAGGAGCTTCGCTTTGACGAGACTTTAGACGGAGGCGCCAAAGAGCGCTACAAATCATTTATCGAAAAGCATGGAGTGGATCCTCTCAATCCTCAGACTGAGGTTGTAGAAGCCCTTCAACAAACCGGCCCTCTTGGCGACAACATTCGCGTCTTCCCTTATATGCTCGTTTTATCTAAAAGAGAGTACGAAGAAGTCATCCGAAAAGGCGCTGAACAAAGGGGGCGGGCATTAGCCAGGTTTTTTGAAGACATTATTTTAGGAAAGGGCCGCGCCCTATCACCAAAGGGTTTTATATCCGAAAAATCGCTGAACCGCATTTTTCATGATGAAGGTTGGACTATTGAGTCTGTCCGCGATTTGTGGAAAGGCGCCAGTAGCCGACAAATCTCATTTGTCTATGGCCCAGACTTGGTTAGGCGACCCGATGGCAAGTGGGTTGTTCTTGAAGACAATGTGGGACCTATCGGGGGCGTTGGAGACATCGATCAGGTTCAGAAAGCCCATTGGCAGGCTTTTAGCAACTCTGGCGCACGACACATTCCCGCAGCCACAGAAGAATTCATCTCTGCAATCTCATTTCTAGCCCGCGCCCATGGCGTTTCTCCTAATCAAATACTTGCCATCACTGATATTTCTAAGGATCAAGATGCTGCCGTTAAAGAATCCCCAAGCTACAGAAAAACGATCGACATGGAAGATTATCGAAGACGGAAGTTTTTCGAAGACTTAGGATTGAAGATGGCTGAAAAAATTGACGGAGAAGCCCTCAGATTAGTTGAGAACTTTGCGTTAAGTTTTGTACTCAACTTTCACACGCTAGGCGACGCCCATGACGTATATGAGCTTTACAGCCGCCACTTTGCGAAACAAGGAAAGTTTCTCTTAAATGCTCCGGCTACGGAAATTCTCTCAAACAAGGCATTGTTGCCTTATGTCGATCAGATGATCCGATTCTACCTTTCTGAAGAACCATTGCTTCCGAGCCAAGAAACCGAAGTCATTGACTCCAGATGGGCTGTCAGTCTTCCAGGAAAAGTAATTAAGAAAGCTAACGGTTCCCAAGGCAAAGATGTCATCATTTTAGACAACCAAATTGGTGGTGATTTCGATCGTATAGATAGATTTGTTCTCAATCAAAGAGCCTTTGACCGTATGCATCCGAGTCGGAGTTCAATTTGGGTCGTTCAGCCTTTTGTTCCAATGAGCACGATGGCTACTCCAATGGGTCGTTACACCGTTGACTTGCGTCCCCACACCTATGTCGCCAATCCCGATATGATTCACGTTTCATCGATTCCTTGGGGTCGGACTAGTCCGCTAAAAGGTTCTGGACTTAACAATGTTTCTCAAGGAGCTTACGAGCTTGCGGTTACGCTGTTTGACTGTGCGGCCGGAATGGATGCTTTGACCCTGTTGCCGGGAGGAAAGAAATGAAATTTCTAATCGTTTGGCTTGTTGTCTTATTTGTTCCTTTCTTCAGCAAAGCAAGTAGTTCTTGTTCAGAAATTCCTGCGATCGATTTAGGGAAAATCAGAAATCAAGGCGATAAGGGTTGGTGTTTTGCCCATGCGGCCGCCGATCTCATTGGATACGCTTTTAAAGATGAGCTTCGTGGTCAGCAAGTTTCAGCGACCCACCTTGCCCTTAAATACGCCAGAAAATATTCTCCGTGGTCTCCTTATCAAGATGGTGGGTTTATTCGATTAGCCATTAGGCGAGGAACGCAAGATGGCGTTTGCCTCGCCGACATGGACGATAGATTAATGAATGGGGGCCCATCAAGCGATCTATCAGCAAAACTAGATTACTTGGACGAACTTTGGAGTGCTCAAAACAAGAATGACTGGAAACGTTATGACGAGCTATTGCGTACAGCCATTTCCAAAGGCAGCATTTTATCCACCATTCCCCAAGCCACTTTGCTCCAAACGCTTCGGCAAGCTTCTCGCGCACAAGCCGCCTCCCGCGTGGCCGATCTATTGTGTCGCCATAACGGGCAGTTTCAAGTTCTTCATAGGAAAATCAATAAGACCAGTTACGTCACAAAAGCCACAATAGGTGGTAACGGAACTTTGTTTCACATCATTGATGGAGAACTGTCATTTCGCAACCCGGTGGGAATTGATTTTTACTCGGCATTTCTAATGGAAGATACTCTCAAAAAAGATGGCCGCCATGCGGCTACCCTTATTGGAAGACGCACGAATCCCAAGACTGGCGAATGCGAATACTTACTGCGCAACTCTTGGGGTGAATCTTGCGGGCTACGCGGATTTTTTTGCAACGAAGGTCGCTTTGACAAAGGTAATATCTGGGTACCTAAAGCCCTGCTGCAAAAGTTCATTTACGCGATGACGATTATCGAAAAGAAATAGAAGAGCTATTTGCCTTCTGTAGCAAAGGCACTGACAACTTGTTGAGCGTTAGGGGCGTCATAGTTTTGCTCTTTCATTTCTGTGCCGTCCCAACGATAGATCTTACCTTGGCCTTCCATAACTGTCTTTAATGCCACAGGCCTTCCCCATAAAACGGAAACGTTCTTCATGGTTTCACTCATGTAATTGGGCTGCAAATCGACACCTTCATATAGGTGTTCAAGCAAAAGCTCCCCGCGGTTTTCATAATTTCCGTCGACAACTTTAATGATGGGTTGCCCCCAATTGGTGAGTTGGAACAAAAGTTTCTGCTTAATCTCTGGAAATGCCCGCGTGTTGACTTCATACTGCCCCGTTCGTCTGTTGAAAACATAAACAAACATCTTGTTTTCTATGCAAAAGTCTTCGGTCAAAAAAGCATCGATAAACGTGACGTCGTTATAGTTGCGGCGTACTTCAAATATTTTTTGGCGCCCAAGCCCGACATTCTTGTTCCAATTTTTCTTTTCCCGATAGTCGGTACAATCGTCGTATTCCTTACCGAACTTGCCCTTGTTCCACCGATCTTCAATATCCTTAAAAAGCTCGATACCCAATTTGTACGGGTTAAGCTTTCCTGGCTGAGTGGCTACTGTTCCACTATGATGATCGGCGTAGTCCACAACTTCCGAGTCCTTCAATATTTTCTCAGTCATTAGTTTTGAGTGCCAATACGACGCCCAACCTTCATTCATGATTTTGGTCATGCCTTGCGGAGAATAGTAATAGGCTTCCTCTCTAATAATGCCCAAAACATCGCGCTGCCAGGCGTTGAGTGGGGCAAACTCCATTAAAAACCAAAGAACATCTAGCTCAGGTTCGTTTGGAAACTTTTGACTTTTGGTTTTATCCAGATCCAGCTTCTTTTGTTGCTCATCAACAAAATCCTTTGGATTGATAAAAGAATCCATATATCCGCGTTCTGTTTTTAAAAGTCTCAATTGCGTCTCGTCCGCCAGAGAATCTCGTCGTCGCTTAATCGCGGTAGAGTGCCGGTCAATCAAGTTTTCAAGAGAAAGACAGCGGTCAATAAATTCTTCGACAACATCTTGGCCAAAACGATCAATGTAGCGTCTCACTCTCGAGGCGTGATTAGCCATCTCATCCATCATTTTGCGGTTGGTATGAGAAAAAAATTGATTGTTCTTGAAGAAGTCGCAGTGACCGTAAACGTGGGCCATCACAATTTTTTGATCGACAAGCTCATTGCTTTCTAAAAGGTAGGCATAGCAAGGATTGTTATTGATCACCATTTCATAGATTTTTGACAATCCATAAGCGTAACTCTTTGCTAGCCGCTCATACTCCATTCCAAATCGCCAGTGGGGATAACGAGTCGGAAATCCGCCATAGGCGGCAATTTCGTTCATCTGATCGTAGTCAACCATTTCAAAAATGGTTTCATAGAAATCAAGCCCGTAGTCTTTGGCGTGCTTTTCAATACCCTGCTGAATTTTGGCCAGTTCCGGAGAAATATTCATTTTCCCTTGCCCAAAAAGTCTTTAATTGATTGATAAATGGCGTCGCGACTGTCGATGCGTGACAAAATCACTCGCTCATCTTGATTAAAGTCTTTTTCTAAATCCTTTATAAATTGGCCAGATCCGTATTTGCTTTCCACTTGCCCGTAACAAAACATGTTCACCAGCGGGAGCATGCGTTCTTTGAGAAGCTCTAAACAATACCGCGTGTCTTCACCGCTCCAATTGTCTCCGTCACTGAAGTGAAATGGATAAATGTTCCATTCAGAAATGGGATAATCTTCGTCTATGATTTTTTGAGCTAAGTTGTAGGCAGAACTAATCAGCGTTCCGCCGCTTTCGCGGGTTCTAAAAAATGTTTCTTCGTCGACCTCTCGTGCCGCTGCGTCGTGGATAATAAACCTCGTTTCGATTTCTTTGTACTGAGATTTAAGCCAAGTATGAATCCAGAACGTTTCAAGCCGAACAATTTCTTTTTGCTCGTCACCCATGGAGCCCGAGACGTCCATCATGTACATAATAACGGCATTGCTTTCTGGCTTCTCAGCATATTTATAACTGCGATAGCGCATGTCTTTTCTGACAGGAATGACCCGTGGATCATCTGGATTATAAGTCCCGCTTGAAATTTGCCGCTTGAGCGCTTCTTTATAGGTGGTTTTGAAGTGTCTCAAACTATCAGGGCCGACGTTGTGCAGACCCGTGTACTTTGTTTTGAGCGCTCGTATTTGCTTTGATCCGCGCGGTTCGATGCGCGGCAATTGCAATTCTTGACCTAAGATTTCGGCGAGTTCTTCAAAGGCGAGCTCAACTTCAAGCATGTGTTCGCCGGGCGCATTTCCCGCCTGGCCCGCACCGTCTTGGGGTTCGCCCTGTACAGGAGAGCCCTGATCGCCCTCCCCTTGCCCCACGCCTCCTGAGCTTTTTGGCCCGTATTGAAAATGAGGTATCTCGATCTGAGGCATGGGAATAGTGACGAACTCTTTTTCCCGCTTTCCAATCATGTCGCTATTGGAAATAAATTTCTTAAAATTTGAACGGATCTTTCCCTTAACAATATCACGGAAGCGGTTATGGTCCTGCTTTATATTGAGGATCATTTCGCCTTCACATCGCCCCTGGCAAAGATGCTTGCCACAAAGTTAAGTACATCACTCGAACAAATTTCACAGTAACCGTAATCCTTGATGAGCCTGCTCTTAACGATGTCGATCTTCTCTTGAGTGTTCTTATCAACAACACTGGTCACCAAACTTGCGAGCTTGATAGAGTCTTTTTGATCTTCGAACAGCTTAAGCTCCAAGGCTTTGTGAAGTCGCTCATTGGTTTTATAATCAAATTGTTTTCCATCAATGGCGAGTGCTCCGATGTAATTCATAATCTCTCTTCGAAAGTCATCTTTACGAGATTCAGGAATATCAATTTTTTCTTCGATCGATCGCATCAACCGCTCATCTGGCTCTTCATCCTGACCCGTATACTTGTTTCGAACGCGCTCTTTTTGCGTGTAGGCCTTTATATTATCGATGTAATTGGAGCAAAGACGGGCAAGAGCGTTCTCGTCCGCGCTGATCGCCCTTTGAACCTCGCTCTTGACCATGTCTTCGTACTCTTGTTTCACAACAGCAAGCAGTTCTTTGTAAGACTTCTTTTTCTCGTCACCCACAATCAAGATGTGGTGCTTGAGTCCGCCCTCGAGTTCATTGAGAACCATGAAAGGATTCACGCAACCCGCCTCGCCGTGTTTTGAATTAACCAACGAGTTTGAGATTTTATCTTGAATATAACGGGGCGAGATTCCATCCAACCCCTCTCTTACCGCCTCTTTGCGAAGTTCTTTGACGTTATCTTCAGTGTAACCGGGCAATGTTTTACCGTCGTAAAGCTTGAGCTTTTGGAGTCGCGAGAGGTTTGCCTTCTTGGGCATTTCGAGCCTGGTGAGAATCGCCCACATTGCCGCCATTTCTAATGTATGGGGAGCAATGTGCTTTCCTTTAATACGCTTTTCATTGAAATCTTTTTTATAAATCTTGATCTCTTCTTTGAGCTTAGTGATGTAGGGGACATCGATCTTGATCGTCCTATCTCTAAGCGCTTCCATAAATTCATTATTCTGAAGGCGTCGATATTCTGGTTCGTTAGTATGTCCGATTATGACTTCGTCAATATCGGTTTGAGCAAACTTCTTGGGTTTAATTTTATGCTCTTGAGAGGCGCCCAAAAGATCATACAAAAACGAGACATCCAATTTTAGAACTTCAATAAATTCAATGACGCCGCGGTTAGCGATGTTAAATTCTCCATCAAAATTAAACGCTCGCGGGTCTGAATCAGATCCGTACTCAGCAATGCGCCGATAGTTGATGTCTCCGGTTAGCTCAGTAGAGTCTTGATTCTTTTCATCTTTCGGTTGAAAGGTTCCGATACCAACTCGATCGGCCTCACTCAACACCAAACGACGAACCTCAACGTGATCGAGAACCTTGTTGATATCTCCATGGTATTTTGTCATCAGCTCTTTAAAAATAAATCGGCAGGCCGGGCAAAGATCGCCCTCTACTTTGATTTTGTACTTTCCCTTGGTTCCACGGTTAAGTTCCTCTGAAACTTGATCTCTCACTTCTGTAGGAAAAATTCGAAGTGGCTCTTCGTGCATGGGGCAAGGGAACTCTTCAATGCCTTTGCCCAGAACACCGTGCCTTGGGTTTTCTTTATCCGTCCAAACAAATGTATAAAGCGCTCCCTCTTGAGTGCGAGAATACTCTTCCATCCCGCGCTTTAAGAGTCGTGCAATAGTTGACTTAGAACTTCCAACCGGGCCGTGAAGCAAGATGACCCTGCGCTCTGGTCCGTAACCCTCAGCTGCCGCCCGAAATGTTCCGACCAGCTTCATGAGCGAAATATCAAGGCCGAACACGGCATCTTTTCCACCGTTTCTTTCATCATCAAAGAATTTGTAATGAGTGATTTTCTTTTTAAACTCTGTGTACTCAGTGAATCCGTAACTCATAACCATGTCGTACAGCCGCTGAAACGAAGTACGGCATATTTCGGGTCGCTCTTTTACCAGAGTGGCGTAATCGGAAAATGTTCCGCGCCAGTTGAGCTCACGAAACTTCTCGGTGGCTGTTAAGTTCGAAAGGATGTTTTGCAGATCGACTTGGTTTCGTGTCATAGCGGATCCCCCTTATTCTAATTATACGGGGAATACTCACATCTCGGGTACTGGAAAACTTTGAAATCCTTGAGGGACCTGGAGCGCCATTCGCCCATCGCTATCAGACAAATTTTTCTGCCAACCGGTTAAATAAAACTTAAGACTTACGGCCCGATCCGGAAAGCTCAGAGAAATTTTTGTGGCGCGTCCGGCCCAAGGTCCAGCGCTTGAGCGCTTGGCCCACTCCACCGTGTACCTGATACCTTCTGATTCGCCCGAACACTTTGCCGGCTGACTTGTCGCGCCCTCGCACTCCGACCCTGCCGTAGGTTTTTCGTTAAGGACAGACCAAAGGCTTTGGACATCTACTGACAGCGGAAATACAGGATCCAGAGCCTTAGGATTTGGTTTGCCAAAATAATGCTTCTTGGCGCGATACATGACGTACTCGATTTTTGCGTCGGTCAGCACAACGGAAGCTAATGGAAGATCGACGGTGCTTGTGACATCAATTCTAATAGCCTTTGGGCTCAAAATATAAATGTCAGATTTCAGCTTATAGGTTTTTCCTTCGCGCTCGACATATAACGTGCTCGACAAAGCCTGAGGGCCTTTAACTTGAATGCCTTTGCTCACTCCTTCTTCAGGGGTTGTCGCGCAACGAATCAAAGAAAATAAAATGATGAAAAGTAAAAGTAAATTAAGGGGCAGTCGATAGAGCCGCGGGCTCACGAGGGCCTTGGCGCGTAATGGATGCGTCCAGATTAGTAATTTTTTGTTTAATTTTGGCAACATTGTTTTCGTCACTCTCAAGTGCTAACGCTCGAGCGAACATTTCTCGAGCCTTTTCTCTGAGCCCGGCCCTTAAATAGGCGTCCCCAAGGTGTTCAGCGATTATGGCTTCTTCGGGTTTAAGTTTATATGCCTTTTCAAGAACCGCAATAGCCTCTTTGAATTTGCCCTTCTTGAAAAGAACCCATCCCAATGAGTCCGTGATATAGCCATCACCTGGTTTTAATTTAAGTGCCCGGCGAATAAATTGCTCCGCTTGATCTAGATCCTTGTTCATGTCCGCCATGGTGTAGCCAAGGTAGTTCAGCGCTTGAACATGTTCAGGGTTAATTTCCAAAACCTTATGCATGGAAGCAAGACACTCTTCTTTGAGCCCCACTTTGTCGCGCATGGTTCCGTGGTAGAAGTGAAGCTGGTCATCTTTAGGAAATTTCTCAACGCCTTGTCCCAATACATCGACGGCCTTTTGAGTCTGCTTGCTCTCGTCAAGAAGCGACCCATAAAAGCTATAAAACTGAGGCACATCAGGTCGTCGGCGAACAGCCTCTTCCATAACGCTCAGTGCTTTATTGGGCTTATTGAGCAGCTTATAAAGGTACGCGGTGTGAACAGCGGCTTCACCAAACAATTGGCTCGAAGACTCGATCGTTTCAAATTGTTCAATTGCCTCAGGATAGGCTTTTATTTCTTCGTAAACAGCCGCAAGATAAAAACGAATTTTTTCAGCAGCGGGCTCTAGAGCAAGAATGTCCTTTAGCTTCTTAATGGCGCGATCATATTGCTTTTGCTCGATTAGAATGAGCGCCATTTTAACTTTGACATTGAGATTGTCGGGATCGTTTTGATCGATATATTCGAATTGGGCGTAGGCTTGCTCGTACTTATCTTGATCAAGATAAATACGACCCAAAAGCTGCGCGACTTTTACCGACGGACCGTATTTTTTTTGAAAATCTTCGTATAGAACGAGAGCCTTATCTGAGCGCTTAGTACTTTCATAGAGCGTTCCGAGAGCCACCAAGGCTTCGAGAAAATCTGCCTTTTCGGCTAAGGATTTTTTGAATGCCGCTTCGGCTTCTTTTTTTCGATCTCGTTCGAGCTCAACACGTCCCCAGTAATAATACGGAAGATGGGGTTGCGCCGAGCCCTTGGCCACTTTCTTAAAGTGATCGGCCGCCTCGGTAAATTTCTTGTCTTCAGCCAGCAAAGCTCCAATGTACAAACTTGCTTCCATGTTGTCGGGCTGAGCTTTCAGCACCGCTCGATATTGTTCAAGCGCTCGATCATAAAGCCGATTCGAAGTGTAAAGGGAACCCAACACAAGGCGCGCATCCGAATAGGTCGGATCCAATTTGATGGCCTCTTCGGCTTGATCAACAGCCTGAAGCAGCTCACCCTTTTTAACAAGCTCCGTAGCCAGCTTTGTTCGTACCATTGAACTTTTGGGGTCGTAAACTAAGGTCGCCTTGTACTCTTCAATAGCTCTCTGAACGTCACCCTCGTTAGAGTAAGCTTCGCCGAGAGTGAAATGATAATCGGCTTGAGAGCGCAAAAACTGGGGATCTATAACTTCACCCGATTTGATGGGCGGCACCTTTGCTGATGCTGGGATGCGCGCTTTTGCCGCTTGCGCCAAAACTTCATCAGGCTTGGATTTTTCTGAGCGCTTTAGAGAAGATTGACACGCGGCCAAGACAAAAAGAATCACCAGCACAATCAATCGTTTGATTTTTGGCAAGAATGCCATTTACTGTGATCCCCCGCGAGAACCCAAACGGTTCAACGGAAGCGCTCAAGAGGCTGGTGCTCTTCCCGGACTTCAAATCCGGCGTCAGACGTTAATCGCCTGAGGTGGGTTCGATTCCCATTCGCTTCCGCCAATAACTCCTTGGCTCTCAAGAAGCTTTTCGGAGTGAGAATTGAAAATCTTGATAAAGGTTTGAACAGTCTGGACTATCGAACAGGGGCGACGGAACCTAGATCATCGCCCTGGAAAATTTGGCTCGAGATATCTGAAGGATTCTCAACATTCATGGATCCGGATTCATCCTTGCCATTGGGGCCAACGCTCCATACGGCGACCTGAACAGGAAGTCCTTTTGCGTCTTGAATAAATGAGAATCGATAGGGTCTGCCCCAGGGATCCTTGCCCCCCTCACCTGAAGCGGTACCGGGTACATAACCCAATAACTTTCCGCTCTCGTTTTCTTCGGAGCTCACGCCCACCGAGGCTATTGAACGACCTTTTTCTTGTGATTTCAATGAGTTAGCTGCACTTAACTGCTTGGCCATTTGGGAGGCTGCAATTTGAGCCTTTTCGAGATTCCTTGAGTCAAAATTGGTTCGGACGATCGGCGCGGAAACCGCAACGACTACCCCCAAGGAGAACATGATCGTCAACACATCAAAACTTGTAAGTCCTTGATTTTTCATCATTTTTGAGTCCCTACTTCCCCAAATCCTGATTAACACTCAACTATTCGGCATTTCCCCTAGAAACTTAAGACCTAAGACTAGTTTTTTTTGCACCGCAAAAACCATTACCCGGCAGGCGGAACCCCGTGGTCTAACCATTAGGCCCAGGTGAAGTTCTGACGCTACATTCAACAAACTTGACATCATGTGCCTAGGGTGACATTTTACAGACGCTTTAGGAATGACGTGCATTAACCCATGGCACCGAGGAGGTTTCTCTTGGAAGCGCAAATTCAAAGCCCAGCAGTTGTAACGACTAACCCAAATGCAAAAGTTATTAAGCGTTATCAGAATCGAAAACTCTATGACACACAGCAAAGCTGCTATGTGACTTTGGAAGACATCGCTAAGATGATTCGCAATAACGAGGACGTTGTCGTTGTTGATAACAAAACAAAAAAAGACATTACTTCATCAACATTGACGCAAATCATTTTCGAAGCTGAAAAGAAAGCTAAGAACTACATTTCCATTGAGACTCTTCGAGAGATCATTCAAACGGGAACAGGTAGCATTTCTAGCTACTTGGAAAAAGCATTGAACAAGCCTTTGGCTGCGCGCCCCTCAGAAGCCGCAGATGTCAAAGACCTACTCGACAGCACCACCCGTTCATTTGATGATATTCAAAAGAAACTTGAAGATCGCTTGGCACGCAGCGCAGATAAAGGCGATTTGGGCGGCATGAAAGAAGGCATTAATCAATTGCACCAAAAGCTCAATTCACTTGAAACACGCTTGCGTCAATTCGAACTTGAAAACTAAAATTAGATCTAATTGAAGTAAAAAAGCCTGAGTTTAACCTCGGGCTTTTTTTTTGAAATCTATGGAGGAACTCAAAATGGAAGCAACCGTACGACGACTCATCGTTACTTTTGCCTTTTTGATCGCGATCACACTCATGAGCCTTTCAACCGCACGAGCCGAAGAGGGCCTTCATACTTTTGGACTTCAAGGGGGGCATGTGGGACTCACCGATGCCAATCTAGGGACTTACGGAAATAATTTAGGTTACGGCGTTTTTTTTGATTACGCCGCCAGTGATTATTTGGAAATCGAACTCAGCGGATTAACTAGCAAGCACACAAACAACAGTTTGAGTCTTGCCAAGACAGCCATTTCAATTTCTGCGCTCTACATGATTGATCAGATCGACATCATTATTCCGTACCTCAAAGGCGGCGCGGAATTTGACAATCACACGCAAGATGCGTTGAATCCAGTTACCGCAACATCGTTTTCCACCACGGGCTTCGGATTGAATGTCGGTGCGGGCGCCAAGTTCATGGCCTCGGACTCGTTTTCCGTCGGCCTGGATCTTACTTACCACAGCATGTTCGAGACGAAAATCGCCTTAGCCAATGGAACTGAAGCCAAGGGCATTCAGAGCTACTTCACTGCACTGTTGAGATTGGGATTGGTATTCGGAGACGGCGGCAAACGCCCTGGAAAAACTTTTTAATCGTCGTTATTTTACTGATCGCCAGTTGAGAAAATATTTTTTTCCGGATCGCACATCGATTTCGCCAGAAAATTCTTCGCCGGTGGGATTCATAGAACCATCCAGACCCACAATCTTGATTTGTTGTTTCCCTTGAGGAACCCAAGCTCTGATGATTTGAAGCGTGTCGGGCAGAGTCGACCAGTGCCTTGTATCTGCTTGGTCAGCGGCGTTCATCCCGATCCAAGCCAAGGTTCCAAGCAATTCATTTTTTTGCCGAAGTTGATCGGCCACCACAGCTTTGGCTGCAATTCCTGCCGCCCGTTTTGCGACTAAACCGGCATAGGCATCGTCCAAAGTTTTAATGGCCGTTTCTGAAACGCTATACACCATTTGTGAAAGTTCGGTGATCGACTTTTCGGAGACCTCAAGCCTTGCAAACTGCGTCGTCGCTGGGCGAGAAAAAAACTGGGGAAACCTAAAGTTTTCCGGTCTGGGTCGTTTCACTGCCGACTTCCCTTGCTGGTAAATCACAATGACTTCGCCGTGATTTTTCGGAGGCTTGGGGTCCACGTCACCAAATTCGGATCCGAATTCTGACTCCCATTTTTTAAGATCTTCCGTGCGACCAAGTCGCTTCCCAAGCCTCAGCAAGTCGCGCTTCACGTACTTGAAGTGGGGATTGATTTGATATGCAAATCGATAGTCGATGTAGGCATCATCGAGTTTTCCTGACGCCTCCCAGATCATCCCTGCCAAATAGCGAGCAAATGGATTTTGTTCGTAATCCTTTTTTGCCTCGTTCTTGTATTTCGTAAGTTTGTGATTCACTCGCCGACACTCGACCAGAGCTTCGTCAAAATCTCGGGCGATGGTATAATTCACAGCGAGCATGGCGTTAATCATGACCTTTTCAAAATCTTCGCCGGCGTACTCACGAATGCTGTCGTTTGTTATGAGTGTGGCGGCCTCAGTAGAAATGCTGGTGTAGTCTTTAACCTCGGTCATTTTGTCGGCTTTAAGAAAAAGCTGTGTGCTCTCTTTAAAGTTGCCCAAAAGTTGAAGAGCCATGGCCCGATCCAGCAGGTAAAGAAGTTGGTCTTTGCTTTCTTCTTTTGATTTTGCTTCGAGCAGATCCGATGCCCTATGAAAGTCACCATTGTAAAATGCTGACTGTGAGTCAGAGGTCTGACTCATGTACATCGCACAGCCTGACAAGAAAAAAAGAACCAACAGAAGTACTGCTGGTTCTTTTGCCTTACGCACGAAATTCACCTCTATCTAATTTCAGAGACTGATGCGCTTCTTTTTAAAAACTTTTCTAATTTGATCGTGATCGGTCCAAACAGAGACGTTGGTGCTCAAGTTGGTCAGATTCAATGTGATTTTGTAGTAAACAGTTTTATCTTTTCCGACTTCTTGAACAATTGAATCAAGTCTTCCGTTCAAAACAAAGTCTGCGCCGGTCTGTTTGCCTTTGCCTTTTTTCGAGGCCGCATCCACCATGCCGGATTCGTTGTATTCATATTCTTTGGCAACGTCTTCTCGAGCTTCTTTATCGATGAATTGCACTGACCCTGAACGGGACAATTCTACTTTGACCATGTCCATCACGGACTGGGTATCGATATGCTCGGTCGTCTTGTTTTCGAGTTTGGTGACAATAACAACCGGTGGCTTATCTGCTTTTGCAATGGTGCGCGAGCTGACCATGCTATCCACTAGTTTTTTTACGACTTTTTGCATGTCCGTTTCTGACCATTGGTCGTTGAGAAGATTTTCGTTTTCGACGTTATCGTAATCGCCTTTAGTAAATGCCTTTGGCCCGCAACCCGTAAGCGCTAACGCCAAAGAAAGAAATACGACGCTCAATATTTTTGCCATTTGGATCCCCTTTAAAATGTCTGACAGCTGTCACTAAACTAGACAAATTTGACCTGAATACCCTAGAAAAATCAATCACTTATACTGGAGCGCCGTGGCATTATCCTTGCTCTACTAAAGGCTAAGAAAAGGGGTAAACCAGTGAAAACGCTATTGGTTATTATTTCGATTATAGGAACACCGTGGGTTACCAATGCCTACGACCAGGATGGAATTAATAGCCGAATCCAGGAAATCGATCGCTTTCAATCGGCCCAAGAGGCGCAAATTGATATGGTCGAGCGCTCCGGAGGAGAAATTCGAAAGCTTCGACCCGGCTCCACAGGACCCTTTGCTCCTCATGCACTTGATTTTGGTGATGTCCCAAATGTCACTCCTGAAGAAGTGGCCGCCACCGACGATCGGGGGCAAACAAACGGTTGGGCCGATCCGGCCGCCATTGCCAGAGATGAAGCTTGGCAGGCTCAACGTGATGAAAGAATTAGAAATCAGTTCTATGACGTTCTTGAACAAGACGTACACGCTAGAATTCAAAAGGAAAACCCCAGATTACCTCTCCGACCGGCCATTGCCGACCGCCTCAAAGCTCAGGCTTATCAACGGTCTCTTGTTCGATAACTTGGGCCATCGGTTATAAGCAAAACTAAAATAGTGGTTCTCGGTTACAATTAAATGATCGTAAATTGGAATCTGAATAATCCGCCCCACATGCACTAATCGCTGTGTCAGGCGCAGATCCGCTTCGCTTGGCTCACATTCCTGAGATGGATGATTGTGCCCCACAAGTAAACCTGAGGCATTTTGCAAAAGTGCGAATCGAAAGACTTCACGGGGGTGGACTTGGCATTCATCGACCGTCCCGCGAAAGATCATCCTGGCATCTAAGGCTTCGCAGCGTGAATTTAAAGCAACGGCCCAAAACTCCTCAACCGAAGGACTTTGCATAAGCCTTTGAAGAAAAATGGCTGCCGACCCTACTGAGCTTAACGTCATACAGGCTCTCACCATGCAATCTCGGCTCAGTCACCTAGTTTTTATGTATTAAGCGCGAACGCCCGATTCGTCCGGAGGACCGCCCACAGGGATTCGGATAATAAACTCGGTCCCCTGACCAGGGTCGCTTGTCACTGAAATATCGCCGCCATGTTTTTGAACTATGCCGTATGAAATGCTCAATCCCAATCCCGTTCCCTGGCCCACGGGTTTGGTCGTAAAAAACGGGTCGAATATTCGATCTAAATGTTCCTTTTCAATTCCGGGCCCATCATCTTTTATTGATACGAATGCATCCGATCCCTTTTGAGACGTTTTGATCCAAATATTACCGGTGTCTTTAATGGCCTGGGCAGAATTTGAAATGATGTTCATAAACACTTGATTGAGCTGGCTCGGGTAACACCTGATTTCGTCAACTTTTCCAAATGTTTCATGCACCTGAATTCGATTTTTCAGCTCGCTACTTAAAAGCTTAAGCGTATTTCTGAGCCCTTCGTGCAAATCGACCTTTTTCAGCTGCGCCTCATCAAGTCTTGAAAAATTTCTCAGTCCCAGAACAATATCACGAGTACGTCGCGCCCCGTCTTCGCAAGAGGCAATCAGTTTTGGCAAATCTTCTAAAATATAGTCGTAATCTATTTCTTTCTTAACTTTTGCAATTTGCTTGGGATCTTTTTCAACTGTCTGAATGAGTTTGTTGAGCTTATCCATATATTCGCGCAGGTGGACCATGTTGGTATAAATAAAACTAATAGGATTATTGAGCTCATGGGCGACGCCCGCAACCAACTGACCAAGTGATGCCATTTTGGCTGATTGAACAAGAGACATTTGAGTGTTTTTAATCTGACTGTTTGCCTGTCCTAGCTCTGAAATCTTAAACTCCAAATCTTTACGTTGCTGTGAAATCGTTTGTGACATCCGATTGAACGACTCCACAAGTAAGCCGACTTCTGTGTCGTTGGAAGTTTCCAGCTTGGGAGGCCCCTTGCCCTTTTCAATTCTTTGGGTCGCGTCGACAAGCAAATGAATGGGCTTAAGAACACGATTAGAAACATAAATAAGTGTTGGAATGAGTAGCGCCAAAATTAACAAGGCCACCGTTCCGAGGGTCACCTTGATTCGTTTTAAAACAGCCTCGCTATCTCTCTTAGAGGCCGCCAATCCCAAAACGGCAAAATTACGATTTTGGCTGTCGACCAGCTTTTTAATGATCATTCCAAGAGGTTCGCCTCTTTGATTAATATCAATAAAGGTTTGGTTCGATTTTCCGAGCTTTTGCAAAAAGTAGTCTTTTGGATAGAAAAAGAAATCTTTCGTAGAAGCCGCCGCCGGCTGAACGTTAGTATCAAAAAGCACGACTTCTAAACCCAGTCGCTTTCCTAAATTCTGGGTGAACGAATTTCCAAGTTCCAAAACCTCTTCGATAAATCCGGCAGTCTTGCCGTCTTTTTGAAGGATTTTCGAATACACGATCAGCTCCATGGACTTTTCAGGCTTCACTTCACGAACGAGATGCTGAGTTTTTTGACTGAGATGAGTGAGTAGTTCATCGCTTAGGAAAAAATCTCCTCCCTCGAGTTGAGTTTGGGATCTTATTTCATTCTGTGCCTCTCGTTTGAGAGAAACAATCAATCGACCTTCGCGATCAAATAAAACGATTCTCCCTGCAAGCGAAGTCTTAAGCCATTCCGAAACCACACGACGTGCCGAAAACAAATTTCTTGTGGCCACGTGATAAACAAGCGTTGGGTCCTCCGCGTGATTGAGCGAATGGAGCAGAAGAGTGCGTTCGAGCTCGGTAATGGTTACGGCAACTTCTCTAATATCGCCGTCTAGTCTTTTTTGAAGCTCTGAATTTAGAGAAGACTCGTATAAAACAAGACTGTAACCCGAAATAAAAGAAATAGGAACGATGGTAAAGGTCAAAAACCAAAGGGTAAGAACGCTTCTCAGAGATTTTTGATTCTTCTTTTTCAAGGCTCTTCCTCAATGATCATAATAATACGCATATATCCCTGTTTAATAACACGCGGGTGATTCTCTTTCTTGAGCTCCGCATAACCTTCGGTATTGATGATTCCAAGAAATTTGTCGTAGTTGGACTGAGGAATAATGAAGTGGTAGTAGGGCTGATTTTTTTCATTTCTCCAACCTAAATCAACCTTACCTGCTTTTGTGCCGCCAAGGTCAACAACCTGCTTTTTCAGTTTTTCAATCAATTCGGGAGTTACGGTATCCACTCTTAAACTGCCGCGCCAAACAAAACCTTTTTGAGCTTTAGCGGGAGTTTGGTCGTTTTGCCCTTCTTCTTCTGCTGTTACAGGATTTGTCGGCGGAGCCGGCTTATCGTGCGCTGCCAATTCGACAGCGGGATGGGGCTTCGGAGTCGGTAATCCCCCCGGCGGCAACTGAGGACCATAAACAGGAAGAGTTTCTTGCCCTAAAGGTTGATTTTCAGCGACTGGCTTCTCGCCTACTTCGGACTTTCCGAAACGATTTTCCCATTCACGTTGCAAATTCACATGTTTAAATGTTCGAGCCAGATTGAGCCAAGGAAAGACGTTTACCGTCACAGCTAAGGCAACTCCAACCAAAGCCAGTTCGGCCGCCCACTTGGCGTTTGAGCTCCATTTCGCCCATCCATACTTGCTGCGAAAGTCCTTCCAAAAAGTGTGCTCTTCTTTTAAAAACTGGAGAACCTCTTTGCTACAAGTCGTGTGTGCCAGCTGTTCTAACGCCACTTTGGCTAACTCTCGCGACCGAAGCTCCGATGCGCAAGTCTTGCAGGTTTTGAGGTGCGCTTGTATGGATTCAAATCGTGAAGGCTTGAGACGCCCGGCCATATAAAGGGGCAACGACTCTTTTACAAAAAAGCAACTCACTCCATTTTCCGTCATAGACCGGCCTTTTTCTGAATAAACGGAGTGGTTGAAAACTGCTCTAACCCTCGACCCAAGCGATGCAAAATCGTTCCCTCTGGAACCCCTAAGCCCTCAGCAAGGTCTTCTATGGAAAATCCAAGTAAATAATGAAGGGTGAGCGCCACAGAAAACTCTTCCCTTCCACGCTTTTGAATAAATTCTTTCCAGGCCAACAAGGTTTCGGGGTCAGAACTTTTCCAATCTGATCGCGGAGGACTTGTTTGAATCTTTCCGCGGCGTCGTTGGTAGGAATCAAAGATCTTTGCCAACTGTCCGATTAAAATCACATCGGGTTTTGCAACGGGCGTTCGGGCCACCAATCGATGGGTTGATCGCATCACTCGATCAGCCGCACTGATGGCCAATCCTTCATCTAACAATAGAAAATAGAAGAAATTCAGGGCCGCGCGATAGTGGGCCTCTGTTAGCATAACTCAATCCGTGGTGAGTTGTTTGAGCAGATCCAGTTCTTCCAAAACTTTACCAGAGCCGAGGACCACACATGTCAAGGGATCTTCGGCAATTGAAACTGGCAGCCCGGTTCTTTCGCGAAGCAAGATATCAAGGTTGGCCAGCAGCGCACCGCCGCCGGTTAAAACAATTCCGTTATCCACGATGTCCGATGCGAGTTCTGGCGGAGTCTTTTCTAGTGCCGTCTTGACGGCGTCAACCACTTCATTAACAGAATCCGTAAGCGCATCATGAACTTGGGTTGAAGTTATTTCTATGGTTTTCGGTGCACCCGCCACAAGGTCTCGGCCCTTAATTTCCATGACCCGCTCTTCCTCGAAGGGATAGGCGTTTCCGATGGTGATTTTAATGTTTTCAGCCGTACGCTCACCGATCAACAAATTGAATTGGCGCCTGACATAGTTCACGATGGCTTCATCGAATTTATCACCAGCGACTTTGATCGATTTGCAATACACAATCCCGCCGAGACTAATAACGGCCACACCGGTGGTGCCGCCACCGATATCAACAACCATATTACCACTGGGTTCGGTGATTGGAAGCCCGGCCCCGATGGCTGCGGCCATGGGCTCTTCAATGAGGTAGACTTCTCGGGCGCCAGCTGATTGTGCCGACTCTTTCACCGCACGCTTTTCGACCTGAGTGATTCCATACGGAACACAAATGATAATTCGAGGACGAACAAGAGCCTTTTTTCCGCCGGTTGATTTCGAGATAAAATATTTGAGCATGGACTGGGTGACTTCGAAGTCCGCGATAACGCCATCTTTAATGGGCCTGATGGCAACGATGGATCCTGGTGTGCGGCCCAACATGTCTTTTGCTTCTCGTCCAACAGCTAAGACACGATTTTGCATTCCGCGATAATTCTTCTGAACAGCCACAACAGACGGCTCATTAAGAATGACTCCGCGGCCTCGCGCAAACACCAAAGTGCTTGCCGTGCCGAGGTCGATGGCAATGTCGTTTGAAAAATAATCTGAAAGCTTGTCGAAGAATCCCATGATCTCCTCAATTAGACTGAAGTTTTCTATGTTTAGTCAAGGATCACCACTCGAAATGGCGCACCTTGTCACCCCGCTCATCGATTTCGGTCATGGCTTGCACCCCAATCTCAAGATGAGTGTCCGTGTACTCTCTAAAAACCTTGTTAGCTGACTTCTTGGTTTTGATGCGGTGTAAGGGCATGTCGCTGACCAGCAAAAGCGCTCCACACGGCACTTTGCAGGCAAAAGCGGTTACAAAAAGCGTCGCACATTCCATCTCAATGGCAGTGACTTTTTCCTGTCGAAGGGTTTTCTTAAAGGCTTCGTCAAACTCCCAAAATCGGTAGTCCGTGGTGTGGATAACTCCCGCCTGATACTTTAAGCCCTTCTCAATGATAATTTGAGAAATAAACTTTTGGATTTTGAACGTGGGAAGTGCGGGCACTTGAGGCGGCATAAAATGAATGCTCGTTCCTTCGTCTCGAATGGCCGCCATGGGCAACACAAAGTCGCCAATTTTAAGATCGCGATGGAGGCCACCGCACATACCAAGCATCAAAACCGCGTCTGGATTGATTGCCGAGAGCATTTCAATCACAAGCGCGGCCGTGGGACTTCCGATTTTGAAGTCAATGATACTCACTCCAAGCTGCTTACTATTGGCGACTCTCATAACCGAGCCCGACTTGAGAGGGGCGTTGAATCGCTTGCTAAAACGATCCATGTAGTACTCAAAATTAGTGAGAATAATGTGTTTGTTGAACTCTTTGGCATCGCAGCCCGTGTAGCGCTCGAGCATGTCCCTAGCTATTTTCATTTTCTTGGGATTGTTCCAAGTGCGGGCTTTATCGAAAATATCTGCGGATGTGAGCGTTTTTTGGGTCATTTTGAATCCTTGTAAAATTGCTAAATTATCACAATACTAAGCTATCCATGGAAGATCAGCAAGCATTCGAAAAACTTAAGACTTTTTTTGAGACTCACCCGGCCTGCCGAGAGGCGGCCTCCTCACTCAACAATGACGTTGAAATCGGAATTTTTATCAATTCAAAGCTCGAATGCACATTTTTTAAAGACGCCGAGATGCCAAAGTTTGAAATGAGACAGGCTCGGCGCCCGGATGTCACTTTTGTCATCAATGACCGCGCCATTGACTCACTTGTTCAAGAGCAAAGTCCTGAAATTGCCGATCTCGGAATCAATATAGTTAAGAGTTACTTTAAAAATGACGTCAAAATCCGCATTCAGGGCAGTATTTTGAATTTGCTCACCCGAGGTTATTTGGGCGTCATCAAGTCTGGCGGAGCAGGTTTTGCTCAGTTTCTTGCCAGCCACGGGGCCGCGGGATTATCTAAAATCAAAGATATTTTTCAAAAACTGAAAAATCAGAACTGAGCCTTCCAAGAAAGCTCGGTATTCAAATGATTCTGATACAATTCCCGCTCTTGAGTCTCGAGGTGACTATCCCACCCCATGTAATTGGCAAATACTTTAGAAATTAGCGAAAGCTCCGACGCCCCATGGTCGGGGCGCGATAAATACAAAGGCGATCGCCTCAACATAAAATCCCTAAGATGCAGACACATCGTTTGTTCAAGCGCGTGCCGCGCTTCAATCTGCCAAAGTTCGTGCAACCCCACGGCCTCTGCTTCTTCCAAAATCTCAAGAGCCTCCATCCCGTGTCGTTGAGCTAGCAATTGACAGTCCTCCTCACGCATTCCAAATTCGGCCGCCCATTGCGTGGCTTGCGATAATGCCGCAGACAAGCGCTCGGGTGTTGCTTGAGGGTTGATGGCGACTCGGGTGTCATTCCTAGAAAATTTAATGCGGTCTTCTAGTTCGAATTCATTATTCAAAACCGCCTCAATCACATCACGAGCCATGCGACGATAAGTGGTGTACTTACCTCCAGCGACGAAAGTGACATTTTGATTGGTACTGTGAATGACATGTTCCCGCGAGGTTCCGCTTTCAGAGTGACTTCCATCATCCACAAGAGGACGAACTCCTGCATAACTTGAAATGATATTTTGCATTCCAATTCTTGCGCCCGGAAAATATCGGTTAACGATTTCGAGCAAATACTTGATGTCCGAGGATTCCGTTTTGACGTTGGCTGGATCGTCACGGAAATCCGTGTCTGTCGTTCCGACAATAACGATTTCCCCTCGTGGAATGGCAAATATGATTCTCTTATCAGAAGATGTCGCCATGACAACGGCATCGTTTATAGGAAGAATCTCCCTTCTCAATGTGAAATGAATGCCTTTTGTTGTACGAAGCAGGTTTTTCCAAGTGAAAAGCGACTTTGCAAATAAATCAGTCCAAGGGCCCACAGTCGAAATAAAATGTCGGGCTCGTATCATTTTCGTTTGTTGAGTCAGAACATCGGTCACTTCTAGAGACCGAAGTTTACCGTTTGTATCGAGTTGACCACGACCGGCTTTTACATAATTTGCCGCCACGACTCCTATTCGGTGAGCGGACCGAAGCGTTTCGATAACAAGTCGATCATCATCCATATAAGCATCGCTATATTGGTAAGCCCCCATCAACCCATCGCTTTGTAAATGCGGAGTCCGAATTAAAGTTTCGGAGGTGTCGAGCTTTTCGTGAAACTTTGGCGCGTGAAAAAGGGCAAGGGCATCGTAAAGCCACATACCCATGCCCAACTTGAACATTCCAACCCGCCCCCCGCGATAAACCGGAAGCGTAAAAGAGAGTGGATGTACTAAATGAGGGGCAATGTCGAAGAGCACATGGCGC
>JADLCR010000060.1 GCA_020847095.1 Oligoflexia bacterium
CTCTAGAAATATGAAGTTTCTAGCCAAAGAACTCAAGGTACCCGTTATCGTCTTATCTCAAATCAATCGAACGGCAGAGTCTCGAACGGATAAGCGGCCTATTCTTTCTGACTTGAGGGAGTCAGGATCTATTGAGCAAGACGCCGACGTAGTCGCCATGATCTTTAGGGATGAATATTATGATCGCGAGAACCCGGATGCTAAGGGGCAAGCGGAGATCATCATTGGCAAGCAAAGAAACGGTCCTACAGGAACGGTGAAGGTGGCCTGGCTGTCACAATTCAGCACTTTCGCCAACTTACAGCCCGAAGTTGGTCAATCGACCACCCAGGTTTACCAAAACCTCTAAATAGATTAGAAATTTATTGCGCCGGGCCTTAACCCATTGGTCAAATAACCTTGTCTTAGAGGTAGGGGGCCGATGTGCGAAATACGATTCAAAAAATTGCTGAAGCGACGGGGTTACCTGTTGAAATCATGAGCGAAGAGCTTTTGGAGCTCTTTAAGCGCAAGGGAATCAACCTCGATGAAGCTAATATGGACGATGTGCGAAAAGTATTTTCTGAGTATTTGAGAGAAGTGATCTTGTCCGCAAAGGACAGATTCGAAGACGGGGTATTGATCGAAGAAGAAATCACCCCTGAACAGCTTGGGGATTAACTTTTAGGGTTTTTGTCCGAGTGGCTTGATCTTATAAATCTTCATTTTTTTTCTAAGAGTATTGCGGTTAATTCCTAACAGGGATGCGGCTTTTATCTGATTGCCGTCTTGGGAAATCAGCGCAAGCTCGATCATTGGTTTTTCTACTTGCTCCAAAACTTGATCATAAAAATTCTTAACACGACCACCGTCTTCGATTTGCTTAAGCCAGATCTCTAATTTGCTTCGAACGAGTTTTTCAAGGCTAACATTATTTAAATTAGCCACGAACAGATGTGACGAGCTGTTATTGCTTGAAGCCACGAATGCGTCCCCCTTAGTTCGACGTCAAACGCCCCTTGTATCAGGGTTCCATATATATTTGTGAATTTGAAGTTGCAAGCGAACATCGAGGCGATCGCTCAATATTCGTTCACTGAGCCATTGAGGCGTGATGTCATTGAAACTCGGACTGAACAAAACGGTGCATTTCTTGCTCAATTGGTGATGTTTAACAAATTGACTAGACCAGTCATAGTCATCTGAATTGCAAATGACGAATTTAAACTGGTCCGTGGCACGAATTGACTTGAGGTTTTCTTTGTTGAAGCTTTTTTCTTCACCGCTTCCTGGGGTTTTCACATCGATGATTCTAAGCACCCGAGAATCTAGTTTTTCTGTATCGAAGTGCCCATTGGTTTCAACAGAAACGACATACCCGGTGTCACAAAGTAGCTTTGTGAACTCAATGACCGAAGGCTGCGCCATGGGCTCCCCGCCCGTTACACATATCGTTTTGCAGTCATAGCTTTTGATTTTCTCAAGAATCTTTTCAAAGGTCAGCCGCGTACCTTCGTAGTAGCTGTACTTTGTATCACAATAAGTACATCGAATATTGCACCCGGTGGTGCGAACAAAAACAGTTGGAGTTCCAACTAAAGTTGATTCACCTTGGATACTGAAGAATATTTCGTTGATTAAAAGTGACGGACTTCCAGACATACGTCCAGTAGCTATAGCACAATTGGACCTTGGGCCACACTGTGTAAAGCGTTCCATTCTGCTAAAATAGGCCTATGCCTTCAACTTTTGAGAAGTTTCGCAGAGATATCGTGGGCTTAATTTGGGGTGCCGCCGCCGTTTTTTTTAGCCTATCTTTGATAAGTTTTAATCCCCACGATCCCTCGTTCAATTCCATATCATCTTCAACTAGTGGAGTTGCAAAAACAGTGGCCAATCTCTGTGGGTACATCGGCTCATTCTTAAGTGATACCCTCTATCAATTATTTGGATTGGGAGCATGGACCATTTGTGTTGTGTTTGTGGCCTTAAGCATTAATGCTTTTCGAGGCAAAACAAAACTTCCCCCTAGAGCCAAATGGATAACCGGGACATTACTATTAACGGTTATTTCAAGCCTGCTGTCGCTTCACTTTCCAGAGGTTAAGCTTTTTGAAAACACCATACGACTGGGCGGACTCATTGGGCTTGGTGTTACGGTGGGTTTAACCGCAGCACTTAACCGCATTGGGGTAGGAATTGTCCTTTGGACTTTTGCAGCCATCTTGTTGGTCCTACAAACCGAAAAGCCCTTAAGTCATTTTGCCCCGCAAAAATTAATGGAAGCTTTGAGTCGAGGGGCAAATGCAGTTTTGCATATCTTGAGTTTACCTTTTGGGCTGTTTTCGAAATCAAAAGAGGCTTCGTCACCTGCACCTACAATTACGGAAGCATTGGAGCCCGAAGAGAGACACAGCAAAAAGCTTTTTGAAGATGAACCTCACGAAGGCCCCATTCAACGAGTTTTGGATTTTGCAGCCCCCATAATTGAGCGGACGAAGACTAAAAAAAGCCTGACTCAAAACTTACCTAGGCGGGTGGAAAACTGGTCCCTCCCGGGAGTGGAGCTTCTTAATGACGCCCCTTCAGGAAAAAGCAAAGTCGATGAAAGAGAAATTGGTCGAAATGCAAAACTTGTAGAGCAAAAGCTTGCCGAATTTGATGTCTTGGGTCAGGTCGTTGAAGTTCGTCCAGGTCCTGCGGTCACCATGTATGAATTTAAACCAGCTGCCAGCATAAAGATCAACGACATCACAAAATTAACCGATGACTTGAGTCTTGCGCTCTCTGCCGAGTCCCTTCGGATTATCGCTCCAATCCCCGGCCGCGATGTTGTTGGAATTGAAACCTCCAATAGCAATCGGGAACCGATTTTCATGAAAGAGCTTGTGGATAATCCAGAATTTTGGAGTGAGGATATCAAACTTCCAATTGCTCTTGGAAAAGCTGTCGATGGAGAGGCAAAAATAATTGATTTGAGAAAGATTCCCCACCTGCTTGTTGCCGGAACGACCGGATCGGGGAAGTCTGTTTTCATCATGTCTCTTGTCACGAGTCTTATACTTAGGCATTCGCCAAAAACATTGAAGCTTGTGATTGTCGATCCTAAGCAAGTGGACTTGGTTGCATTTCATAAGTTGCCCCACTTGTTGGTTCCGCCAGTAAAAGAAGCGCGTCCTGCGGTGAACACGCTGAAGTGGCTCATTAGAGAAATGGAAAAGCGATATCGCTCGATGAGTCGCTTTAACAGCAAAAATATAGAAAGTTTTAATGTAGCTGTTTCTCAGCTCAATGAAGATCAGCTCCGCGAGCATCAAGAGCGCAATCGAGAGTTTCAGGAAAATCCATTAACAGCATTTCAAGACTATTACTTCGATCAACAGCCCTACATTGTTGCCGTCATCGAAGAGTTTGCGGATCTGATGAGCGTGGATCGATCAGGAGTGGAGCCCGCCGTGGTGCGCTTGGCGCAGATGGCCCGCGCATCGGGAATCCACCTTGTTATAGCCATGCAAAGCCCGCGTCGCGAAGTTCTTACCGGATTAATTAAAACCAACTTTCCAGGCCGTATCAGTTTCAAGGTCGCCAGCAAAGTCGATTCCAGCATTATTTTGGATCAGCGAGGAGCTGAGCGGCTGTTGAGCGTTGGCGACATGCTTTACCTTGCCCCAGGTTTTTCGCAACCCCAGCGCTATCATGGAGCATTTCTAAGAGATGACGAAATGAACGCTGTTTCGGAACATTGGGTAAAGCAAGGTGAGCCTCAGTTTGACCAAACCGGTGTAAAAGCTTTAGAAAATTCTTCTGAAGAATCACCCGGTGGGTTTGGCGATTACGCTCCCGATAAAGAAGAGGGCTATGATGAAG
>JADLCR010000061.1 GCA_020847095.1 Oligoflexia bacterium
ATTAAATAAAATCAAATGGGGTGGTGCTTTAGATGTTCAATACAACTACAACTTGGGAATGCCCGCGCCAACGGCGGCTCCAGCAGCAGGTACCAACGCGGCTCCAAGTGGTCTCAATCGCTATGTGCAGCCAGGGTCACACCACGATCAATTTACCTTAGCACTGGCGATGGTTTCGGCCGAAAAACAAGCTGAGCCATTCGGATTTAAGATTGATGTGGGTTTCGGAAAAGCAGCTGAAGCTACGGCCGGAACCAACAACGACGCCTCTTCCCGAAATGTATTACAAGCTTATGCCAATTATGCGTCGGAATTTGGTCTTGAGATTTCTATGGGGAAATTTTTTGCTCCCCTTGGGCGCGAAAGTCTTTACACGCCTCATAATCTCAATACTTCCTATTCGTATATCTTTAGCTATCTGACTCCAACATGGTTGGTAGGAGCAAAGGCAACACAGAAAATTGGCGACATAGTGGCCATTACTGGATTTGTCGGTAACGGCTCTAATGTCACTTACGATAATAATAAGAATAAAACTTTTGGTGGGGTCGTCGACTTCATACCTGGCTTCGGAATCAAAGCAAAAGCGGGATTTTCCGGAGGCAATGAAAGAGCCGATGCGACCGGTAAAGACGAGCGCTCGATTATGAGCGGAACCCTCGAATACGACCTCTTAGAATGGGGACTGCTGACGATGGCGGCAGATTTTGCCGAAGCCTCCGAAGCGATTAGCGATCAGCCATCGCAAAAGGCCCGCTCCACGGCGGTCTATGGTTGGCTCAAAGCTCCATTTGGCTTTTCCATTGGGGCTCGACACGAGATGTATTACGACGGGGTGATTTCATTTGGAGCATTGCCAGGGGGTTATTCCGATACCGCGGCCATCAATCAAGGCGGGCTCAATATTAATGCCACTTCAGCTTTGTTGCGCTTTGATGATGACGGATTTTCTCTAAGGGCCGAATACCGCACTGATGCTGCTAATCATCCCGTCTTCACCAAAGAAGACGGAGCCACGAACAATCAAAACGTGGTTACCGTTTCATCGACATTTAGCTTTTGAGATTGATCTGTCCAGATTACGAAATAGATGAACTCTGAAAATCCCGGCCCAATTAAAGAGATTTGGCATTATTTAACCATGCAGAAAAAATGGTGGTTGATGCCTTTGATCCTAGCGTTTTTAGTTCTGGCGATCATTTTTGGGATCGCTCAAACCGCTCCTATAGTTTCTCCTTTTATTTATACGATTTTCTAGACGCCAACCCTTTAAAATCACTCACTTTTTATAAACCAATTCGCCTTTAGTCCAACGGACCTTTGTCCGATACATACTCGAAGGGGTTTTGCGGGGTTATGGGCCGTTTTCTGGGCAGCCACAAATTCATGATTTCTTTGGGGATCGTCGTCCCCTTGAGCCTCTTTATATTTTTTAATAACTGCGCCGGTCCTCGAATGGCCGAAGTATTGCTCTCAGAAAAATTCCCACCGAAAGTCGTCACACTTAGAGCCAATAAAATTTGCCCCGCACCAGGACGCCGACTCGATAGTACCTTTGTAACTAATCTCGCTTCTGTTGTTGGGAGCGACGGAACCTTTTTACCCGATGAAGACTTGGATGGATTAAGTAACGATCTCGAACAAGACTTAAATTTACAAAAGTTATTCGGCATCGGACCTGCTCATCCTGATTCGGACGTCAACCATGACGGGTTTGGAGATTTCACCATTTTCAGGTTGGGCATTACAACAGCCAATCAATCGGGCCTTCCCCCTTGTGTCGATCGTTTGGCTGACACTGACAAAGATGGATTAAAAGATTGCGAAGAACTTATTCTTGGTACAGTGAAATCAAACCCTGATACGGATGACGACGGCGTTCCCGACGGAGTTGAATGGCGCGCGAGGCTCAATCCTAGGTATAATGACGCAGCCCTTGATCCGGATGTGGATGGACTAAGTAATCTCAATGAAGTCAGACAAAACTCGCCGCCGGCATTTACAAACTCCCTGATCATTAACCCCTTCGGAGTGCCCCTTTATCAATATGATCTTCAGACGAAAGTTTCAGATTTTGGCGTTTGCTATGACTTAGAAATTTCTAACATCCCAGTCATGAATATAAAAACAGGAACCGTCAACGAAGATGGCCAAGGGGCTGCCAACGTTGTTCAAATCATGGTTGTCGAAAAAGACGGCGTTCAATCTCGAATTCAAAAAATGACCGTAGTATTCAGGGCTGAAGCTAAAGACGGGTCACGCGCTGAATTTGACTTTGACGGGGGACAAACTCAGTCCCTTTTCTTAGACTTGCCTGTTGATACAGTTTTTGAGGAGGTGCCGAGATGATTCTGCGATCGCGCCTTCTCATGACGATATTAATTATTGCGATAGTCCCCGCACTTTCATCTTTATACGTGAACTGCGGTGACCCACGAGTTCGCAAAAACCAATCCGGTCCTAGCGAACAAGTGCCCATCATCAATGAACGCGCCCAACTTCGCTTTTGCAATTCTTCGGCATCACAAATTAAGTCGCAGCTGAAGTTCATTTTTGTCATTGATGAATCGGCAAGCAACATTGCCTTTCATACTGAAGTCAATCCACAGGGCCAGCCCGTTAGTGTGCTTCCAACAGATCCGTCTGGAGCTCGCCGCTATGATTCGCTGATCACTTTTGTTAACGATGAGCAAAATCTACAATCTGAGGATGTTCTCTATTCGATCATGACTTTTAACGAAGCCGCTCGACTGCAAAAGTTTTCAAACCAAAAGCCATTTTCATTTTCAAAAGAGGAAGTGATTGATCGCCTTCAAAATCTCAAGAACTCAATTCACGATACAAATCGTGGGGGCTCGTCGTTTAAAAATACAATCTCCGAAATCCGAAAATTTGTTGAAGAAGATCTTGAAGAGGTCGTTGAGCAAAATACCGATACTCAAATCGTCAGTGTCAATTACATCATCTTTTTCATGAGCGACGGCAGACCCAGTGACCAGTCTTCTATTGATGGATCCGATATTTTGGCCAAACTGCAAGAGTTGGTTAATGTCAAAGATGCCAATTCCAGGTTTGTGGATAAACTCACTTTCAATACCGCTTACTACTATGAATTCTACGATGATCGCGCGCATCAGTTAATGGAAACGATGAGCAGTCGATCTGGCGGCAAATACCTCGAGTCTGGATCAAGACAAAATATTGATTTTTCTCAATTTGCGCCGCCAACGCGCGACGCCGCTACTCAATTTGTCGACTTTTGGTTGATGAATAAAAATACTGTTTGGATAAACGGTATTCTCAAAGCAGATTCAGACGGAGACTTGCTGGCCGACGAGTTAGAATCCAGCTCGGGATCTAATCCAAGGCTTGCCGATAGCGATGGAGACGGCGTTGCCGACGGTGTGCAATACATTATTTCAGGATTCCCCTGCCAATCGGGAACTTGCCCTCCACAGCTGCCTAGCTCCGCACCGGTCCCCAACATCAGATGTGCCAATATTGAAAAAACTTTGTCTGTTCCTATTCAATTTACTGATCGCGACGGTGATGGTCTTAATCAATGCGAAGAGATCTTACTAAGATCCGAGCCCGACATGTTTGATACAAATGAAGACGGAATCCCTGACCGCCTCGCACTCGTTCAAGGACTTCCCATTGGTGGACCTCCGTCCGTTGCATTTGAAGATCCTGATATCGATGGCGTGAGCAGTTACTACGAGCTCAAGTTCAATTCGCCCGCCATGGGACCAAATGGAATGCTCCATCAATCCTTTAAGCAAATGGACACCCAGCTGGTGCGAATTTCACCTGAAAATGACACTCAAACTTGCCTTCAGGCCGATATCTTTAATGTGGCCACCCTCCCACTTTTGGATCAACGACCTAACGAGGTTCAGATTTTTCTAATTGAAAACGCTTCGGTCTCTGGAAGTCGATCGGTCTTGCGCACCACCACAAAGCCCTACAGCGGTGGTGGGGTAAAATTCGAGCCGGCTGATTTTCTTAGAATTTATTCAAATTAGTAAGTATTTTCAAATAGTTACACACTATAAACGCCTAAATGTTTTACCTAAAAGTGCCGATTATATGATGTTGGGTGGGGCGGCGCATAACAATCCCATCCGCATGCAGGGCGTTTAATGAAATCATTGAAGCGGAGTTCAATTCAAAAATCATTTTTATGGAAGTGGCTGCTTGCCTCCGCGGGTTTACTTTTATTAGTTCCGGCGTTTCAAAACTTCGGCACCGTCAACGAGCTCACTTGCATTCAATATAACAATACATGGGCCACTCTGGGCGAATTTGATTTTTACAAATATGGAACTCCAAAAACATCTAACGACTCGCTTCATAGCTTAACAAACCTTAGGGTGACTTCAGACAACAAGATTGTCGTAATCGGTAACGGAAATAAAAATGTTATTAACGCAACTAATCCCGCCGATACTGCCATTGCTCAAAGCACCGTTTTCTTCGCATCTATTGACCCTTCAACGGGAGCTCGCGAGACATTTTTAGCCGATCCCATTCCAGGTCAAACAACCGTTCCTTTTTACGAGTCCTTTGCCGATTTTAACGGAAATGTATTTGCCTCATTATTTTTCTCCACCAAATCTGAGTGGCGTCAAAGGGTCGCCTTTCTATTTAAATCCGCGCCCGATCGACGGGTGGAGCAAAATCCAGACGTTGTTTTTTCGGGTCGGTTTGTACCCGGCGATGCTCGTTTGCTTGGAGCCGTGAGATTTCTTGATTCGAGAGACGGGCAGGTGCTTCAAGCTGTACGACATACGGCGTCCACTGCAGCTCAGTCAAGCAACAACGCGGTGAGCATTTTACAAAGAGTTGGAAACGGTTCTTGGGTTAATCGGTACAGTTCAGATATTCAGTTCAATGGCGTTGTGCGCATCAATCAATTTGTCAAAGACAAGAACGGTAAATCTTATTTATTTGGTTGCAGCCACACGGCAGACGGACGATGCAGCGTAAACTTTGAAATGGTCATTGACGCCGATTTACCATCAACAACATTTCCACTAAGCACATTACCCGTCGCTAACAATTCCTATCCCACCAGCCTTAATGGCTTTTCAGAAAACGATAGTTTTTATGATCCTTTCAATAATCAGTTCTTTCGCGTCGGTAGCACTGTCGACCAATTTGGTAACAATCGATTGGCGATCGTTAGAGGCGTAAGCCCTCATATTGCCGGTGGCATTTGGCAAATAGTCTATTCAGAACCAAGCCCAGCTTCACCGGATACCTTTACGGATGGCTTAAAAGTGGGCATGTCAAAGGACCGAAAGATCTATGTTTGGGGCTCCAAAAGCGCAGGTGCTACGAAGACCGCAATTTTAGTAGCCAGTGCTGATGGCGGTGGTAGCTGGCAAAAGTTGACAGAGAGCTGTAATTCTTTGGATGAGGGCTTTTGTTCAGGTCTCATTACAAGCTTTGGTGTCAGTCAAGTCAATGTGATCGGAAAGGGAGCCGCATTTGATGACAATGCGGCCTCAGTTTTTACGTCGTTAAATGAATTTAAAAGTCAGGGACTCTCAAGAAAAGACATCGTTGTAGATCTTCAAGGAAATATGTACGTTTCAGCTGTGAGGCCGGCGGATCCCGTAGCCGGTTCAACTCTTCGAGCCGTTATATTAAAACGAACTTGCCTCAGTGCGGCAGCTGGTAATGATCCTTGGCCCCAGCCCACACCTTTTGTTTCCCCCATTCCAACAAATGGAATTCCTCAATCACCAAGCCTATCGGTGGTGGGCGAAGAAAAGAACCTCATTAGATTGCGCTGGCCCAATGTGAGTGGCGCTCTTTACTATAAGATCGAGCGCTCTATTAACAGTGGATCATTTAATCGCATGGCCCAAGTCACTCAATATGCTCCACCAACCGTTGGGCAAAATATCGATTTTACTGATAACGGACTTGATTACGGTATTCCTTATTCGTACCGCGTTTTCGCCATTGGAATTAATGGCGATCAAAGCTCATTCAGCAATACCGTAGTTGGCACACCCAACTATCCTGCTCCTGCCGTGCCGTCTAATCTCACAGCTACTGCCGGAAATGCACGAGTCGATTTGAGTTGGAATAGACCAGCTAACTCCGGCCTTCTCACAAACATCCGATACATGGTTCAAGTGGTGAGCGAACTTCCAGCTGAAGGCACTTTTCATTTCATGACCAACTCAATGCCTGCATCAACTAATCCGATCACTATGGCGGTCACCAACTTACCCAACACCCTTCCGCTAACAAATGGCGTTCTTTATACGTTTAGAGTGAAAGCTATCAATGAAGAAAATGAAGAAAGTCTCTTTGTCCCAGCAGCAGGAGTGCAAGCCCGCCCCGAGCGTCCACCCTATATACCGACGTCATTTGCAGCATCTCAAGTCGCGGGTCAACAGCGGGTTAACTTAAGCTGGGCCATTAGACAGCCCAATGACAGTTTTATTCTCGAACGAAAACTCGTCAGCGATACTTTCTTCTCGGCAATTGCAGGGCTTCCCGGGCCGGTTTTTAATCAAACAAGTTTTGCCGATACAAATGTGTTCTTCGGACAAACTTATATTTATAGGGTTCGCTCCGTATTTCAAAACGAGTTGTCGGCACCAACAGCTGAAAAACAAGTAACCGTTGTGGCCCCCACTCCCACTCCGAGCCCATCACCATCACCATCGCCTTCGCCAAGTCCATCTCCTTCACCATCGCCTTCACCAAGTCCTGTGCCTACCCAAGGGGCTTGCATTGTGAGAAACATTCAATTGGCCGCGCAAATTCCGCCAGGAATTAACACTCCGGATATAGGCCCATTCTTCATTAAGCGACGCTTAACCTTGGGGGATCCGGCCGCAGTGCGGGCTCAATGTGAAGCCACTGTCTTTAATGAACTTCTCACCACCTATTGTGAGTCCAATGCAGGGCAAACTCAGTTTTGCTTTGCCGTGTACTATCCAGATGGCTCACTCGATATAACATCGACAAACTGCAACGACACCAATCTCACAGCACATATTTGTCCGTCGGCCCAAGTCACATTGTCTTCTAACGCAGGAGCGGCCGACCCTTCGACTTCGCCTAGAAACCGAAAAATGCCGAAAGATTCCGGAGACGGATGCTCGGCCGCTATGATTAATTCCTCTGGTTCGAGCGGAAAAGGCCCCGGTGGCAGCCTGCTCTTGTTGTCATTACCTGTGGCCTTGGGATTTTTCTTGCGACGCAAAGCCCAATGGGCTTTAGGGCGGTTAGCATGAAAGCCGCAATCAAACGCCATCATAAAATTTCAGCGACCATTTTTGTGGGGCTGTCCTTGATAATGGTGATGTACGTGAATTGTGGAGATCCCAAGATTTCAAAACCAAAAGGGCCGCTGCTTTCTGAGCCCGTGACCGCTCCTACACCTTTTCAAGTCTCAGCGGCAAACCTTGATTTTTGTACAAAAGAAGGGTCCACACTACGGTCCGTGGTCTTGTTTTATTTCATCATGGATATTTCAAGCAGCAACGTGAGCACTGCAGGCGGAAATTTTCCGTCAGATTTTTGCGGAATAAAAAGATTTGACTCCGTACGAAGTTTTATTCAACGTAACGAAATATTGGATGAAAATAACCACTACTTTCGACTTATCAATTTTGGCGACCACGCTTACCCCGTTCCCATCATTAACGTCAATGGCACAAGTTCAAGTACATTCATCACCAATGACAAAGACTCTTTTTTGCGCACTATTGACGAGGGTAAACGCCAAGGGACAGACACCATTCGCCAAGAAGAAACCAATTATGATGAAGCGCTTAAGCATGTTCTGACAAAAGTTCGAGAAGATGTTGATTGGGCAAAAGCCAACAGTCTCTCTGTTACTTTTAGGTTCTTCTTTGTAACCGATGGGGCGCCGTTCGTTAACGGGCAATTGCAGTCACGAGCAACAATTTTAGCAAATATTGGTGCAGTCAAATCATTAGTAAGTTCTCCGGAAAACCTCAACAATGTGGACGGAGTCACGCTTGATACTGGGTTTTACTTTTCAAACCATGAACTCTCATGCAATGGACAACCGATTCCCCAACCAACCGGCTCACCGGATCCTCGGGTTTTATACAATAAAGACGCCGCCAAAACCCTTTTGCAGGATATGGCTATTGAAGGTGACGGGGTATTTATTGATTTTAGTCTTGATACTTCTATCGATTTTAGTCGCTTTACCAGCAACGTCACACAGGTTGCCTATGAATTAAGAGAGGTGTGGGTCGACAATATCAATACCGTTTGGTTCGACAATCGCTTGCTTTCAGACTCAGATACCGATGGTCTGGCTGATGATCTGGAAATCCTGGGCGGAACAAATCCATTGGATCCCGATACGGATGGAAATGGTCTTGGTGATTACGTCCAATTTCGCACTCAGCCCTCGGCCTGCGAACGAACGCCAGGCGGCACTTGCCAAACCAACGCACCGCCTTTTGCCCAATGCTTGCAGACCTCGTCGTCTCCGGCGCCAAGCCCACCGCCTCGAATCGGTGGGGATATTATATTTCCCGATTCTGATAACGACCTTTTAAACGATTGCGAAGAATTGGTTTTGGGATCAAACCCAAAAAGCTTTGACACCAATAGCGACAATATCCCCGATAGTTTTGCGTTCCGAAGGGGATTCACTCTCACGGGTCCGGCGTCAGAGCGGCTTTCCATACCGGCTAACGATGGAATTGCCAACTATTACAAACTTTTGGCTTTCATGCCTCTGCAAGTTTCGAAATATTTACTGCCCCCAATGTTTAACAACATGAGTTCGGTACGAACGAAGAACCTGGCTCAATCAACGTTTTTTAAGTCTTGCTTCAACCAAACCGTAAGCAGCATCACAAGACTTGAGGTCCTAAAGCCTGACGGTACTAAGACATTTGAAAACAAAGTTCGCGTTTTTATCGTTGAGAATCAAGTTCGCGTTGGTTCACGCCCAATTCTAAGAATTGGCACTAAAGTGATTTCAGGTACTTCTGGAACCTTCTCTGATTCAAGCGGAGATTTTGCAGAGGCGGTGCTGCAATGAAGTTCAATCGTACTTCAAAATGGGTCGTTTCAATTTTATCAATAACAACTATATTGGTTGCCCTTGGTCAAGCCTGCGGACAGCCGAAGATCCTCAACAGTTCGAAGATCAAAAGAGAAAAGCCACTGCCTCCATCAAGTTCGTTGATTAATGTGCAGCCCACTAACGGACCGAAGATTCTTTGCGACGTCAAAGCATCAGCTAAACCTGCCCCGTTTAGAAGGGTCAGTAGTATCCCAGCCGAAGAAACATTTAGCCCACTTAACAATCCAGAGTCTCAGGAAACCATCACCGTTGATTGTTCTGCAACGTCGAGCGATGCTTATCCCAACCCGTTCGTGATGACTTATTTCTTGGAAGTAAAGCACGGAAAAACATTTAGCATTATTGCTCCCTTGACTGTTCCAAATCCTGGGCAAGCTCCGGTTTTCACTTACAAGTTGCCACCCGGAACCCATCAAGCTATGATCCGAGTGACTGATCCCGACAACCGCGCAAGCTTCAGAGGCTTTCTCATTCCAGTAAAGTGCGGAACCGAAGTGGCTCCGCTGCAGCTAGATCCAAGTAAAATTGATATTACACCTGAGGAGTTGTCCGAAGGTCCCGTTCAATTCGGTATTTCTGGGGATCAATACACTTATTCAGCGGAGGGAGTGGTTCTCTCCGGTGGTGCTGGTAAGTACGTCTACTCTTGGGATTTCAACGGCGATGGAATTTTCGACCCCTACCGCGATGGCGATTACTATAAGCCCATCGCTGATATGCCATTTGAAGATTCTGTTTTGTCAGGAATGACGGCCTCTGACGAAGATGGTGATCCTTTTAATAAAGAATTTTCGTATTTCCGTGGTCAATGTGAAACAAACGCTTCTGGGCAGTGTCTCACTCAAACTTTTACAGACTCGAGCGGAATTACTCGAACCATCAAGAAGCTCAAATTCGAAAGAAAAGTGGGACTCCGAGTGCTGGACTTAGAATGTAACATGGCCGCGGAAACGTTTAAGGTCATAGACAAGTTTGGCGACGGACTCAATACGACTAATCCATTAGAGCATCATTATGGGGCACCCACATTAACAACCGTTCAGTATTTAAGTGCTGATTGGGAAAATATTGTTGGTCCATTAAACGCTCAGGTCATCAACGATCCTCGAACTCATTTGAATCATTTTTTAGGAATCATACCGCTTAAGGAAATTTTGACTCCTGAAGACCGCATGAAGTTTTACTACATGCGAGGAATTGACATCACAAAACGGCCCGCTCAATTAACCCGACTCAAGGTAGAAGCTTACAGCAAATATGGCGAGCTCCACACTCGGGAGATTGGGCTTCAAGGCATGGAGCTTAGCATTATCGTCCAGGATCTATATACTACTTCGACTTCTCTTCATTTTAGCGGAGACAAGTTTTGTAACTTCCAAGGGGTTTATAATCCCGTAAGTCCTGACATCGTTGAGCCCTGCTTGGAAAAACAATATCTTCGTGTGTACGGAACCTCAGAAGTTGAAACTGAGGGGACCTTTAAAAAAGAACCTATTACTTACATTCCAGACGGCTCGTGTACTTTTGACTTCAATCTTGGGCACGAATCGTCGAGCACTGGATTTTGCGATTTTGAATCGCAAAACGCTTCTCCTGGTCCATCACCATCGGCGTCGCCATCGCCGTCGCCAACACCTCCACCGCCACCACCTGTTGCGGAATTGGCACTTTCTGGAACTCAAGTGAGTCCCAAGAACGTCACAATATCTAAAACCGGTGTGGTGCATTTTAAAAATACGAACTCCGATGATTTTGCCTTTGCAAAGCTTAGAATTGACAGACTTGATCCAGTCACCAGCAAGGCCACGACATTTATCGATCGCGACATTGCCCAAGGAGAAGATTTTGCGGTCATCTTTCCAAATCCAGGGGTTTATAAATACACTTGGGAGCTAGCCCAAGGATCTATTGTCGTCATCGATCCCATTCCCGATCCCAATTTCAACATTCGCGTATCTGACGGCTATATCAGCTGCACTCGCATGGTGAGCGAACAGCTTATAAACGGCAAGCCCAGTTACCTAAAGTTTGACGGGCGGTTTTACTTGAAGATGGGTAAAGGAAAAAAGGCCTATTGCGACGAACCGGGTCCCGGAGCTGGATTTGACGGTCCGCCACCTGAGCCGCCGCCAAAACTTTAAAATGATTGAGTAAGATCGCCGAATGATACGGTGAGGCTGTCGTAAATTCCTGCTACGGGCTGATTGCGCAATAAACCAATGTTTGGAGGGAATCTCCTTCCATTCAGGTCGGCCCCGAGGGTTGGTGTCCTGATTTCAGCCGTACGATACAGCTCAAACGGCACTCTCGATTGCGGGCGGTTGTAATAAAACGTCGAAGCACCCAGGCCCGATAGAGTGGCCAGAACCACTAAGCCATTGAGTTTTTTGGCTTTGTGCAAATACCAAGTTAAAACCATTGATCCAATCCATAACCATGACCAAAAATTCGCCAATTTCCACCGCGCCATGGCCGTCGCTAAACGCTGATCCCAATAACCTGTCTCAAAACCGAAAATTCCTTTACCTACCAAAGCGTGCCTGAGTTGGGGTTCGTAAAGGTTTCCAAAAAAGGCCAATATAAGAGGAACGACCATGACAAGTGCCGCCAAGAATCCAACTCTCTTAATGGGCCGCTCAGACTCAGAATGACTTTCTGAAACTAGGCTTTCTAAAACGAGCGCCACTATCATCATGGAAATCCACCACTGGTGAAAACGGAAATACAAGTAACGATAGGCAGGAGTGAGAATCAAAACAAGACTGATCGCCAAAATGATTCGCCATTTAGTACCAAATCGAATGGCCCTGAGGTTAATCAACAATAATCCGAGTGCCGCTCCCACGGGACCTAAAATAACCACAATATTGTCGTAAGATGGATATTCTCGCCCACCAAAACCGCCATAAAGTTTAAATGGATCCAAGGAATCAAAACTCCAAAGTATTGGTCCCCAGATAGCGGTTAGAATTGATTGTCCAAACGCCAGTGTCTTCTTAGCCTCTAAGACTAAGAAATTTTGACTTCCGGAAGGCAAGAACTCAGACGGATAAGACAGAAAGATAATGCCACTTCCTTTAAAATAAAAAAATAGGAATACCAAAACTAATGCTATAGGAAATGGACTTCGTTTCAAAACTTCCACAACATAGGGCCACCCTTTTTGAATGATAAGCAAAGCGAGTACCATCAAAGTGACAATCACCACACCTTGAATGCTGGTTTTGGCAAAGGCCGCGGTTAGTAATCCCCAAGATAAAAATAGCCAGTTTGATTTCTTTCCAGCGTCTGACCTGAAAAGGCACCCAACCGCCAACATCATGAACCCCATCGAAGCCACAAAAACGTCGTACTGCAAATCCCTGGTGACCGCCTGGCTTGTTGTCAATAAGACCGCACCCAAGACGGCAAGCCTAGATTCGGCACTTGCGGGAAGAAGATGACTGAAAAAAAACACCGATGAAAAATAAAAAAAAGTGAGTAGAAAAAACTGACTCCAGTTTAAAGCGTCAAAAAATCCCACAAACCTTGAAGTCAGCCAGAAACTATCCCAACGGGAATAGGGGCGCGTCCACTCCCAAGGATAACAAAGTCCCTGAGGGAGTTTCACACCTTCAAATGCAAATGTTCCCAAACGAGAATGAATAACTCCATCGCAAGAAATATTTTGATTGGCAGAAAGATAGAACTTCCAAGGGACGAGCACATCGGCAACATCTGTGACAAAAGTATTATTAACTTTTTGAGCAGCCCCCGGCTTGTAAAGTTCCGGGCTTGTGAGAAAAAGATCCACTGGGGTTAGAGTTAATTCTTTGATTGAGAGTAAGACGAAAACGACAAACAGGATTGAAGGAAAAATCCAAATGATTTTTGATTTCAAACTAGTAGGCCCCGACGCCCTTTAAAACACTGGTAAAAGTTTTTACTAAAATGGCCAAATCGAGCCAAAAAGATTGATTCTCTAAATAATATAAATCGTAGTCGATGTTTTCGTGAATCGGATTTGCGCGATCAGCGCTGATTTGCCATACGCCTGTCAGGCCAGGCTTAACTGATAGGCGCATTTTCTGAAGTTCATCATATTGATCAACAATAAAAGGCATTTCCGGTCTAGGACCGACGAGGGACATATCTCCTTGAAAAATATTTAGAAGCTGCGGCAGTTCATCAACCGAAGTGCGCCTTAAAAAGCGGCCCACCGCAGTGATGCGCTGATCACTGTTGTTTTTTGGAGTGAGCGCATAGGGATCAGCCTCGGCGTACATACTGCGAAATTTATAGAGCATGAATTTGCGTCCATCTTTTCCGACGCGTTCGTGAACAAACAGCACTGGCCCTTTTGAATCAAGTTTAATGGCAATTGAGGCTGCAATCCAAATTGGCGCACTCAAAATTCCAATGATAATAGCGCCTGTGAGATCAAAAGCGCGCTTCAACAGCGGGGACAATATAAACACGGGTTTTTCGCCAATCCGAAAAAGGGGAATCCGACCAATGGAGTAGGCCTCTGCCCCAGTCAACATCAGTTCCAGGGCGCTCGGTACAATTGAAAAATAAATATTGAGATCACGAACGCGGTCAAAGAGATCTTGGTGAATGGCTTTACTGGCTCCAGTCATGGCGACAATCACTTCATTAGCACGATCTCGGCGGCAAACTTGCTCTAACTCCGAAAGCTTGCCAACAACTGGGACTTCAAAGGATCGATCTCCAACTCGAACCGAAACTGATTTCATCGCTGGATATTGATCATCCAAAAAACCAATGATGTCATAATCTCTTGTGGAGTTAATTAACAAATTGCGCGCCAGCGTGCGACCCACCTTACCGGCCCCGACAATCAAAATGCGGCGGTTTAGTTTATAGTTTTTTCGAAGCACATGAACAAACCGGCCGTACAGTGCACGTCCGATAAGCAAAA
>JADLCR010000062.1 GCA_020847095.1 Oligoflexia bacterium
AACCTGCAGCCGCTCAACCACGATTGGCTACGATGGTGATTCAATGCCTCCTTCAATCTTAGATATGAATGGAGGCCAGAACTCAGTCACTTTGACTAACGGAAACGGCGTTTCATTTATCAACACATCAATTCCCACGAGCTGCGTAAGTCCGGTTGACCCGGCAACAAGAACCGCAAGATTGCAGTTTAAACTTTCTGAGCCAGGCTCTGGATTTGAGTGCCAGCGCAAAGACGCCAATGATGCCGACGATGGCGCTCAGTGGGCTACCCAACCAGAAGATGATGCCGACTGGACCGAATGCACAGCGCTTAATCTCATTGCCGGTGACAATAATACTCGCGGTATTGTGTATCGACCTGGATCGCTTCCCGACGCAGTTCCCGCGCAAGGCTATCCTCAAGGCTCTTACATTCGAGTTGAATTTAGAAATCTTCCGGAAGCTCATTACGAAATGGCCATTCGGGCCATTGACCCCGCTGGCAATGTGGGCCCCGCTTCGGTGGCCTATTTAAGTTGGTATATTGACGAAACTCGCCCGAGCACCACCAATCTGAATCCGGATAGAGTTATCGTAGGCGAGCCGGGCCCAGGAATTCAAGGGAGCCTTTGGGGCGCCGGCGATCGAGTGCCAGGCAGCTGGAACGTTCCCTACGTGCAATGCGACCAAACGGGAACACCAACTTTTACAGTTTCTTCAAGCTCTGGTTGGCTAAACGAAGGTTGTATTTGGCGCTTAACGAACTCTCCACAAGGAAGCCAAATCGCCGTGTCGGATTCAAACGGCTCTTGCTCGGTAACCCTAAACCCACCCGCCGGCAGCTGTTTTCAAAATGGCAGTTACACCTTAGCCGTTGATTACTTCGACGTGTGTGGCGATGGCGCCGGATCGCAATCGATTACTTGGATGGTCGATCGCTCCGATATCAATAGCGCAACTATTACCAGCGGCACCTTCGACAACGGTATGGCTAATTTCAATTTAAGTGCCAGCGGACCCCAAATGATCTCATGGGAAATGCAAGGCACCCTGGGACTCATTACAGCCGGTGGACCTGCGGCGCTAATTAGCGGGGTCTCGCTTGGTTACCCCACAGGATCTTGCACCGGACCTGGATCGGCCTGTGCCGTTGCATACGGTGCCTGTGGGTCTGTGAAACGCGCTTCTGGAAACTATCAAGTACGCGGCGGTCGAGGGCATGTGTGTACGGGCATAGATTGCAGCGCTGGAAATACGTGTTCTCGAAATATCAGTAGCGGAACTTGTGTCGATCCCGATGCGTGCGATGCTCCGGGCGGCGTGTTTTGCACAACTGATAATCAATGCGGTAACGACTGGGGAAATGGTGGCTACTCAGCCTACTGTGATGGGCACGAAGAGTACTTAGGTGGTTGCGGATGTGGAAGCCCAGGCAACGATTCATGTTGTGCTGCCGGTGCTGCTGGCGACGGATGCCGACTCAGTGCCACTAGAACTTGTACGACCGATGCCAATTGTCACTCATCACTTCAATGCCATGGCTATTCGGCTGAAGATCCGGGCCGGTGTCATTGCCAAGAAAACCGTGGTCCCAGTGGGTTCGGTCCAGCGCAACCGGTTTGTCCCAACTTTACAGGGGCATGCGCCACAGCGCCCGGCGATCGCGGCGGACTTGCTCCCCAGTGCGGAGGCGGTGGCGGCGGTGGCAGTGGCTGCGCCGATACCGTCAGCAACGCGTGCGCTGGTAACCCGGGGCAATCCGAATTGTGTATTGACTACGATTGCAATGGCAGTGCTACTGACGCTGGCGAATGCTCTGGATGTGCCGGCCCACCTGGCCCAGCACCAACACCTCCTTGCGTGCGATATGGTTGTGCCTCGTGGTTTGATGGTACGGCTTGCCCAGGGGCCCATGCACCACCTGGGTGGAAGTGCGATGAGTACAGCGGCTGTGTCGGTCAACCAGGATACAATCGAATTTGCTATCCGTAACGTGTGAGTCCTAAGTCCTAAGATCAACGTCCAGAAAATCAATACCCGAGCGGTTTTCACGCCGGCAAAGATTGCCTACCCACTATCCTTAGTAGTTGGGGGATTTAGCATTTTAATTTAACAGGCAACAAAGGGGATACGCATGAAGCGTTTAAGACTCGTGCTGGCCGCAGCACTTCTAACGGCCATGGTCACAGGATGTGAAGAAACAAAGACTTTCGACGCCGATGTTTGGTTTTTTCCAACCTTAGGAAGTGAAGACCTTTCATCGGTTATTTTTAGCGTCGGCACTTGGTCCAAATCATACGACAAAATTTCGCATTTTGGTTTTCAGGTTAAACAGTGGACTTGTATGCAAGAAAAAGAACAAGGCTGCGAACTTAATAAAAGAAACGTGTACATGAACTTCAAGCAAGCGGACATTTTTGCGGCCATGAACAATTGGGGGAAGAAAATCTCTCTCATCGGAAAAGCCATCGGTCAAGGTGAAGACCCCTGCGGCGTGAATAACTTCTTTTTTCATACCGCATTTCAAAACGTTCAAGACACCAAGGGCGAAGTGAAGGCCATCATGATTGATCGCCCGCTTGAAACACACATGAAATGCGGCCGGACCTTTGAAAAAGCCGCCAAAGAAACTGCGGACTTCATGTCGGTGACTTTTATGTTGCACGGAAGTGTTTTCCAAAACCGAGAAAAGTTTGAAGTGGGCATTCACGAAACTTTAGGAAAAGTAACCGTAGCGCAAATTAAAGACGCCCTCCCGGTTTTAATGAAATCAAACTCAAAACTTTATTCATTGCATATCGAGGTGCCCAGACAAGCGCTGAACAAAGCCGGATGGACCGACGAACAAATTGTGAGCTCACTAAACGAGTTAAAAGAGGCGGCTGCCGGTCACAAAGTTAAGTTTGGCTATGTCATTACAGGCGAAACGGCCAATACCGACAAAGCTTACTACGAGTCCGCTCTTGCGAACGCTGAATTTTTAAAAGCGAAAGTCGGAATGCCCCAAAGCTTTTCCTTTTATAATTGGAAGCTAGGTAAGGATGAAGATGGCAGCGCTTCACTTTCCACACCTTTAAACACAGGCGAAAACGATGCCCACACACATACGGCCTTGATTAAGTCTGTTGTTACGGTATTCTCGGCTCCATGAAGAAGAGCTTACAAGAGACTTACGCCCCGAATAGTATTTGTTTTGGATGTGGCCCCGCAAATCCTGCGGGGCTTCATATTCAAAGCCACCCGCAAGGTGACAAGGTCATCGCCTATTGGACTCCCGGGGCCAATCAAGAGGCCTTTCCTGGAATGCTCAATGGTGGAATTATCGGAAGCCTTCTTGATTGCCACTCCAACTGGACGGCGGCCTGGCATTTGATGAATAAAAACAAACTTGAAACTCCGCCCTGCACCGTGACGGCCGAATACAGCGTTAAACTTTTGAGGCCCACACCTTCTCAGCAGCCTCTTGAGCTTGAGGCTTGGGTCGTCGAATCTCCCAGTGACGATCGCGCTTGGATCGAAGCCAAACTGGTTTCAAATGGAAAAGTTTGCGCCACTTGCCGAGGTCTTTTTGTTGCTGTAAAGCCCGGACATCCCGCCTATCACCGCTGGTGAGATTGGGTAACCAGCGCCGCCCGCGAGGGAATCAGCGTTTGATCTAAAACTTCGCCTGACTCGCCAATGGCGCGAAGCCTCGCCCCATTTTTCGTTGCATTGACAAGCCAAAAATGTCGCTTGCTTTGCGCTTGCACCAGGTACCAACTCTTATCATTCACTTCTCGGGGGCCCTTTCCCCAACAGCCGTCGACCAAGTAAACTGTTCCACCCATGTCAATTTGACCATTTTTAATAGGGTGAGTGCGTTTTAAAGAGTGATCATGATTTTCAAAAGCCATACTCAAATTAAACTTTGAAAAGACCGGCTCCCAAAGGCGGCGCAATTTTTTATGTCCACTACCCTGATAGTCTCTGACGCTGGGGTAAAGGCCTACATGGTAAAGCGCTGCCGTGAGAGGCAGACCGTTAAAATGAGTCAGGGATTCAGTTAGAAAATCTCGCTGTGGGCCTTCACTATTTTCAGTGTGATCAGAATCCAAAACCACTAGGCCCATGATGTTTGAAAAATTTCTTCGAAAATAACTTTTTCCGCCCTGCTCGAAATATTTGTAATAATAGGGGGCCTTACTTGGGGAACTGTTAAAGCCTCCCAAAGCTTCATGATTCCCAATTGCCGCAACGATCGGAATCACCCGTCCATCAGGAGTTTTCATATGGTCTTGCCAGTACCTGAGCCACCGATCCCACTTGGCGGCACTAGTGGGAAGGCCATTGTCGTAGGCAATATCGCCTCCCATTAAAACAAAGTGCGGGTTAGTTTGGGCCGCAGCCTTATTCATCAGTGCGACTTCCTCTCCCACATCCGTATCGCCACCAGCTACAAATCGGATTTCATCGGTGTCTTGCGGAAGAGTTTCAAAAAACCGTTCGACGTCCAGAGCTTTGCCGTCTTTTTCGACAACGTAATAATACCTTGTTCCTGGCGCCAAATGATTAACCGTGACCCGATGAACTCGTCTTTTTATTAACTTATAGTCTTCATATCGCCCTGTCTGATGAATTTGATAATTTGAGAACTGGCCTCCCTGAGGCAGGGTATCAAGGTGAACGGTCACACTCTCTGTCTCACGATTTGAATGAATATTAAAAACGATATGATCAGAAGTGTTCTCTTGCGAAAACGTTAAATAGACAAACGATAAATCAGAAGCGCTTTGCCCAACCTCTTCACATCCGGATAAAATAAGGCAAAGGCAAATCGATAAAATAACGGTTTTCATAATTCCCCCCTTAAAACGCCTCACATTAAAATCATGGCGCTATTTTGGAGTCAAGCTTCAGGGGCGGTGCAGGGCTTCAACTCGAACAATGCCGTTCTTATCCATAACGACGCGGTACAATTGGCGTTGGCAGACTTGATCCAGGCACGATTCTAACGTGACATAAACGGGGTAAATGCGGTGAGAGGACACACGGGCAAAGTTCCCGTTTTCATCGAGCAGTCGGACGGTTTTAAAAGCATCATCCATGTGACGTAAAAAACGTTGCACATTAATTCTCGTGACGTCCATGAGAGCCAATTGATCCTGAGAAGAACCTTGAGGCCGCTCTACGTTAAATAGACGCCGATAATATAAAACATGTTCGGGTAAATATTTTTCAGCGTCGCTAATGCACGCACTCTGTCGAAAGTTTCGGATTTCTGAATCGACTTGATTTGATGACTTAATGAAGATCCACTCTTTCATTTCACCAAATTTTTTTCCTTGTGCCTTGAGATCGCGCTCCACATCAGGAAGGTACCCTCCCATTTTTTTTAAAAATACCGCTCGAAACCGATCTTTAAGACGATCCTTAAGAGCGTAAACCGCAATACTAAGGCAAATGACGAAAACTCCCTTGAAGCCCACTTGTGAGAATCCCGAGCTCCCAAGATTTTCAAACACTGCAGCCCATAATGCGGCAAATGCAGCCGCACCAGCGGCGATAGGTTCAGAGTATTTTTTGAGCGCCTGTTGAGCAGAAACTTCGACAAACATCTCCGATTGAAAAAATTTTTTCATTTGACTGAGCTTAAAGACCATCATTTCTCGCTCAACTTCATCTTCCAAAATAGTTCTTGGGTCATTTTTAATGCGCAATCGATTAAATTCGCGCTCCCGAAGTTGATCGAGCATGCGCTCAAAACGCACCCAAGAAGCGACTCGCGATTGGGCTGCCTTTTGTCGTTCCGCCTGATCAAGCTGACCTTTGATCGAACCGAGGTAATCTAAAAAAATCTGATTCACGTATTGAGAAAGTAGCTTTGCCACAGGCATGGTTCTCAAAAGCTCATTGGCCAACAATTCCCTCAACGACTCTACGGCTCTTGCCAATCGCTCAGTTTCAAAGCAAAGCTTTGCAAGACCTTCGTCGAGGTCCACAGGGCCGGCGTTTGCCTTAGAAAACATGAGGGTGAGCTCTCTCTTTTGTCGGGACTTATGGGTTTTAATATATTCGCCACAAACAGCCCCGAGATGACGAATATGCTGAAAAATGCGCTCCTGATTCTCTCCGACCGTGTCTTGATCAATGAGATCTCTTAAGATTTCAAGCTCCCGACCAAATTCTTCGGTATCCAGGTCCATATCACGGGGACTGGCCAACCGGGCGCGCGAATGAAAGTCACCGATGACATCTTCTTTTTTATTAGAAGGCAGCTGAAACGTTTGAGGGAAAAACATATAAAGACGAAGCTCGCCTTGAGTTGTTGAGCCTTCCAACTTCATCGACGAATTCAGCTCGAGGCTGTGGTGATCATGTCGTTTGAGCTGCGCCTGAAAGCGTGAATCGGGAACAATTTGCTTGAATGAGACCGATTCCCCGGAATCGGCTTTGGGTGTAGGTTCTAGCACTTCTTGCCAAATCCCCCTTACTTTCATTTTGCAGAAAAGGGACAATGGCCGTCAAGAGATTGTTAGGGTTTTGTTAGGGAATTGTGAAGAATTGATGAGTCGCTATAAGTCCGATGAGTATGGCGACAATGACAAGAAGTCCCTTTGAACTTGGCCGAGGAATTTGAATTCCAGAAATCATCAGCACGCCCAGAATCACAAAGGCGCAAGCGGCCCAAAGGCGGTTGGGTTCAAAAAAGTAAATGATCAACCAAGCCATAGCTGCGATGGTGGTGGGAAGCCCGGTAAACACTTTGTGTCCGCCCGGATGCAAGTTGAAATAACCCAATCGGGTCACGGCACTGAGCAGATAAAAAAATCCACAAAGTAGAAATAAATAGTAAGTCCCATCGTGAATTCCTTCGATTAAAAATAGCAGGTTAATCACCGGAACAAATCCAAAAACGATGGCATCCGCTAGGCTGTCGAGTTGTGCTCCAAACTCACGTTCGATCGTTGTTCGGTGAAAAAGGGAGGCAAATTTACCATCAAAAATATCTGCCAAAACCGAAATTCCCAGATTGACCGCCGCCAAATGCCACAAACCCTTTTTTGCCCACAAAACAGATGACAGCCCAGCAAGAAGCGAAACGTAAGTCAAAAGATTAGAAAGATTAAAAAAATGTGCCGGCATAACGCTTTTCCTTATAACACGGTTTTGGTAGGCTCGTCATCATGATGTCCGTTACTAGCATATTTGTGGGTACACCCAAAGAAATTCAGTTCAATGGGAAGACTATCACCACGTCAATTTACAAGTCACCCATCCAAGGACCCATCCGCGTGAACTCACTTAATATTAGCGGCGATCGTCAAGCGGACTTGACTGTTCACGGCGGCACTCACAAGGCCGTCATGAGTTACGACGATTCAAATTACGAATGGTGGAAATCAAATCATCCCGAATTCAGCTATGAGATCGGTTGCTTCGGAGAGAACCTGCTGACAAACTCCGTTGACGAATCAACCGCATTAATTGGAGATCAATGGTTTATTGGATCGGTGATTTTAGAAGTCACTCAACCACGACAGCCTTGCATTAAGCTCTCGGCCCGATTTCAAGACGAAACCATGCTCAAAAAATACTACAATTCAAAGCGCTGGGGGCTGTATTTGAAAGTGATCCAAGAAGGCGAAATGAGTCCAGGCGATCCGATCTTGATAAAAACTTGTGATCACCCGACAGTGCCCGCTTACTTACTTCCAACCATTTTCGAAGTTCCACAATCTCATTTGAAAGAAATTCAGTGTCTCCTCGAATATGAAGGTCTTTGTCCTCAACTTCGAGCAAAACTTATAAGAAAATCCAACGCTTAATCTTGCGCGTCAATATTTCTAATTATATACCATTGTCATGTTTGAAGCGCTCGATAACCGAAAACCAGCTGTGATTCTGGCTCCCATGGAGGGCGTCGTAGACGCGCCCATGCGAGAACTTCTCACTCGCATTGGCGGGTACAGTTTTGCTGTTTCGGAGTTTTTGCGCCTAAGCCAAGATGTACTTCCCGAACACGTCTATTTGGATCATATGCCCGAATTATCACGCCATGGGCATACGACTTCTGGCGTACCCGTTGTCCTTCAACTTTTAGGCGGCGATCCGGACTTGTTAGCCAAGGCCGCGCTTCGCGGGGTGAATTTTGGGGCCCAAGCCATTGATATTAATTTTGGATGTCCCGCTCCTACGGTCAATCGGCATGATGGTGGCGCCAGTCTTTTAAAATATCCCGATCGCATCGAGAACATTCTCAAAACTATTCGACATACGTTGCCTACTCATATTCCGCTTTCTTGTAAGATGCGACTCGGCTGGGATGATCCTGAAAGCATTACGACCAACGCCAAACGCGCATTCAATGCCGGAATCAGTTGGCTCACAATTCATGCACGCACAAAGTCTCAAGGTTACCAACCTCCCGTTTTTTGGGAGCAAATTTCTAAAGTCAAAAAAATTTCACCGGTGCCCATAGTCGCCAATGGAGATATTTGGACCATTGATGATTTCAGACGCTGTCGAGAAATCACGGGATGTGAACACTTCATGATCGGACGAAGCGCCCTGGCCAATCCCGGTTTGGCCAATCAAATTGCCCATGAACTGGGTGTCGGTGTCCAAAGAAGTTCCCATAGTTTCAATGGATCGCTCACGGAGTGGGCCGATCTTTTATCTACTTTTGCTGATTTGGCCGTCAATCATTCACCAAGCACGACCTATGCCTCAAGACGACTCAAGCAATGGATGAAGCTGGTCAACTCCCGCACTCCTCTGCCGTGGTTTGACCAAATTAAACCACTTCAAAGGGCTAGCGACATCATCGAAATCATGCACCAGCATCGAGATCCTTCTCCATTGTCGAATCTTCAAGCGGTCTAAACCATGGCCCAGAAGAAAACTTCAAATATTCAAGTTATACTGTTACCGAGCCTTGCTAGACTCATGGAGGAGTCTTTGGGTAAATCGCCAAAAAAGAAGAACAAATTTCAGTGGTGGAAATTTTGGATTGTGGTCATTCCAGGATTTTTTGTCACCAACTGGATTTATCACGCTATCAAGAAGCCCGCGGAAATCATCGGACTTGTGGATCACGCGTTTTACAAGCACCCCACGGACACCTGGAAAAGTCATGGTGACCTGTTTGTCGAACACTCAACGAGTGTTATTTCTCCAGAGTTTTTGGCGGCCCTAGCTCAAGCTGAATCTAACGGAAATCCGATTGCGCGAACATATTGGACCTGGAATCTATCAACCAATCCATTTGAAATTTATAAACCAGCGTCGAGTGCCACGGGAATGTTTCAGATTACAGACGGAACATTTTCTCAAGCGAAGCAATTATGTATACGCGACGGACAGGTCGAACAAGAAGGACCATGGTACGAGCTGAATTCGTGTTGGTTCAATTTTCTTTATAGCCGAACAATTGCCTCTCACTCTGTTGAAATGACTTCAGCCTTCTTGCATCTTCACGTTTCAAAAATTCTAGAGAAGTTTAAATTTCATCAAGTGACCGAGTTACAAAAACAAAATCTCGCAGCCATTATTCATCTTTGCGGAGCAAAAAAGGGAGAGCGTTTTGCGAGATCCGGATTTAGAGTCAAACCCAATGACTCTTGTGGCGCCCACAACGTCTCCAGATATCTGAAAAAAATTAATACTTTGCGCTCTACCTTTCAGCGCCTTTCGCTGACTTCCCAATAATAAAAAGTGATTGTTAAATTTCAGATGACCTCATTATACTAGGGATACATGATTCAGAAGCTTTCAAATAAACGATTGCACCTTGTCGTACTGATCATAGTATCGGCGATTGGCTTTGGCCTTGGCATTTATTTTGGCGTAGCACCAAGCCCCAAAGAAGATGTGTCGATGCAAGACCTGGTTCCTATCGACGTCGAGGTAGAGTTTCCATTTCAGGTAAAAAAGAATTCAACACTCTTTGACACCCTTTTGCAGTTAGGATTCACGGGACAAGACGTTCACCAGTTGGTACAAGCTTCTAAGCCCCACCAGAATCTCAATCGGATTTTGCCGACTACTCGATTTGCGCTGGTGGATCAAAATCAAGATGGAAAACCCGAAGGACTGAAGTTTCGATTCTCAGCCATAGATTACCTTGAACTCACTCGCACCTCGACTGGCGCTTGGGTTGCAACACCCATTCAAGAGAAAGTCGAAACGCGAATGATCACTTTTCAGGGTTCAGTGAAGAGTTCGCTGTGGGAGTCAGCTCTCGAAGCCCAAATGGACCCTGCCCTCATCGTAGAGCTCACTGAGATATTTGCCTGGCAAGTCGATTTTAATCGTGAAGTTCGCCAAAATGATACTTGGCGATTAAGCGTAGAGCAGCAAGTGGTCAAGGGACATCCTGCTGGTTGGGGTCGCATTCTCGCTGCTGAATATATGAATGACGGTCGGCAGTACGTTGGAATTCTATTTAGACATAATGGCAAAGATTACGGATATTTTGCTCCAGATGGATCTAGCCTCCGCCGCATGTTTTTGAAAAGTCCTATGAGATTTGGACGCGTGAGTTCACGCTTTAGTCGCAATCGATTTCACCCCATTCTCAAAGTTGGCCGACCACACTTAGGGGTTGATTACGCAGCTCCTGTTGGGACCCCGATCCGCACGGTCGGAGACGGCGTTGTAAGCTTTGCTGGCTGGTCTGGCGGAGGCGGCCGCGTCCTTAAGATTCGCCACAACACGACTTATGAAACTGCTTACAAACATATGAGTGGATTTGGTCCAGGCATTCGTGTTGGAGCCCGAGTCTCACAAGGTCAAATTGTTGGATACGTAGGGTCTTCGGGCCTTTCGACGGGACCGCACCTTCACTTTGAATTTTATCGTAATGGGAGTTTTGTTGATCCTATGAGCCAAAAGTTCCCTTCATCGGATCCCGTACCAAAAGAACTCTTACCTGTGTTTACCGGACATGTGCCGGTGGCCGTTCAAACGTTGCCCGTTGGGAATAGCGAAGCAACAACTGGCGAGCGCGAACCATCAAAAAATTGATTTTGCTCTAAACCATTGGCACCGACGAAGAGGCGCTCTCGCCCACAGTTTTTTCAGTCAATAGGAAGCTTAGTTCATCGCCCAAGGCAATTCTTAGAACTTGGTCCGCAGTTTCAACAAACTCAAACCTAATATCGGACTTTACCTCTTCGGGAACATCTTTGAGGTCTCTTCTGTTTTTCATTGGCAAAATGATTGTCTTCATTCCAGCTCGATGAGCGGCAATGACTTTTTCTTTAATGCCCCCAACTGGGGTGACCGCTCCTCTAAGTGTGATTTCTCCTGTCATCGCGAGCTTTGGATCCACACTTTTTCCTGACAATAGAGAGGCAATGGCTGTCATCATGGTGATGCCGGCCGAGGGACCGTCTTTTGGAATCGCTCCTGAAGGAACGTGAATATGGAGGTCAGTTTTTTCAAAATCAATAAGTCGGGCCACCGCCGGAAGCCTCGAGCGAACTAAACTCAAAGCAATTTGTGCTGACTCCTTCATGACGTCACCGAGTTGGCCCGTTAGAGTGAGTCGCCCAGCCCCAGGCATCATCGTTGACTCGATAAATAGAATGTCACCTCCCTGCGGAGTCCAGGCCATTCCTGTGACAACACCTGACGGCGCTTTCACATTGGCCATTTCAGGCAGGTAGCGCTCTAGCCCCAAGGCATCTTCTAAATCTGAGAGTGCGGGCTTCACCGGTATTTCAGTGTCTTGAGCCACCACCCTTTCAGCAACCCAGCGACAAAGAGCTGCTATTTGGCGATTGAGCTCACGAACTCCTGCTTCTCGGGTGTAGCTTTGAATGACTTTCATAAGGACTTCGTCTTCAAACATCACTTGGTCTGAAGTCATTCCGTGTTCTTCTAACTGCTTTTGAACCAAATGAGTCTTTGCAATATGAAGTTTTTCGTTAAGGGTATAGCCCGTTAACTGAATCACTTCCATCCGATCAAGCAAGGGAGCTGGAATCGTTTCTACGCTGTTGGCTGTAGCGACAAAAAATACTTTTGAGAGGTCAAATGGCACATCCAGGTAATGATCCATGAACGTGTGATTTTGCTCGGGATCCAGCACCTCAAGAAGTGCCGCACCCGGATCTCCATGATAGCCGAAGCCCATTTTGTCGATTTCGTCGAGCATGAATACTGGATTTTTCTGTCCGGATCTTTTTAATGCCTGAATAATTCTTCCGGGCATGGCGCCAATGTATGTTCGTCGATGCCCTCGAATTTCAGACTCGTCTCGAACACCACCCATACTTGCGCGCACAAATTTTCTGCCCAGTGCCTTAGCAATGCTCTGGCCCAAGCTGGTCTTACCAACTCCAGGGGGGCCAACGAAAAGTAAAATACTGCCCTTTTTATTTCCTTTGAGTTTCATTACGGACAGAAATTGAAGAATTCGCTTCTTAATTTTCTCCAGTCCGTGATGATCTGAATCCAAAACCTTTCGGGCATTTTCGATATCCGTTTCTTCTTTAGCTTCAGCCGCCCATGGAAGGGCACAAAGCAGATCTAAGTAATTTCTAATCACGTGCGACTCAGGCGACTGCGAGCCAATGCTTTCTAATCTTCGAAGTTCGTCGAGCGCGACCTTCTTGACTTCTTCGGGCATTTGAGCGTCTTCGATTTTCTTCCGAATATTATCAACTCCGTTGCGACCATCTCCCTGGCCCAATTCGTCAGAAATTGTTTTCATCTGCTCGCGCAAAATCGCTTCGCGCTGACTCTTGCCAAGACGTTCTTGAAGTTTTTGCCGAATGTCATTTTGAACTTGAAGATTATCTCGAAAGCCTTTCATGAGATCTAGAAGCTTGAGAACACGATCTTTCGTTGAAATCATTTCGAGGAGTTCTAATTTTTGGGCAATAGGTGCCTCTAAGTAAGCAGAACACACGTGCGAGAGGTAGATCAGGTCTTGTGTTTCTTCAATTAGCTCTTCAAATTGGTGCAAGTCCCCAGGCAGCTGGTGCGTAATTTCTAGTGCCATTTCTTTCAGACTCTTGAGTAAAACCTGCGCCGTTACCTCATCCATGTCCATTCGATCATCGAGACGAGAACCTGTTGCCTGAATGCATCCGTTTTGTTCGGTAATTTCGGAGGCCTGAAATCGCTCAAGTCCGCGAATAACCAACTCGTACCCCTTTTCTGGAGATCCGCGAACGCGCTCTATACGAGCGAGAGTTCCAATTTTAGTAATATCATTTGGACTTACTTCTTCACCTTTGGACTCATCGGTTTGTAAATGAATGAGCACTAACCCATTGGACTGTGCTTGCTGAACGGCGGCGATACTTTTCTTTCGGCCCACCCTAATCGGAACCGTTTGCTCCGGAAATACGAGCATGTTTTTGACTGGAATGACTGGAATTGTGCTTTGCATCTTCGTGTTCATGATTCAAATGTGATTATCGCCAATAAAATGTCAATTTAGGGCCTTCTTCAAATTCAAATTCCTTGAGAGTTTCCATTCACTTGCCTATAAATAAACAATGTTTAGAAAACTTCAACGCTATGCGCAGATAGTTGGAGACCCCTATCTTCAGGCCGCCCTTTTGGGTGCGTTTGTCATGGTGTTTATGAAGAAGTGGTATCCTGGAGGAAATCTAGACACCATTTGGTACAGTGCCGTTGCGAAAAATATATATCTCACCGGCGATTACTTTAAGTTTTTCATTTCAAAATATTATTTCAAAGACATTTTCGATCATATGCCCATGACCTATTGGATCACGGCAAAATTCTTCGAATGGTTTGGCCCTTCAGATTTTACAGCCCGGCTTTACCCCATGATTTGTTCCTTTGCGTCCTACATACTCATTTATTTGATTGGAACCAAACTTAAGGACAAAACTTTTGGGCTGGTTGCTCTTGCGACCCATGCCATGTGCTTTGGCGCAAGCAAGTGGAATGGGGCGTTGATGCACGATGTGCCTCTCACGACATTTTATCTTGCTGCTTTCTACACTTTTCTACTAGCCGAGACTAACTCCAAACTTTATTACGTCACATCCATATTCATGACCTTCGGCGTATTCTCAAAAGGTCCAATTATTTTTGGATTTCCGTTAGGTTTATTTTTCTGGTCCGTCATTCACGGTGAAACTAAATTTCTGAAGAATCGCCACTTCTACTGGAGCACAGCACTTTTTTCGGTTCTACTCGCCGTTCCTTTGCTTCCTCAGTTTGAGTTTCAAGGCCTAAGCGCTTACACAATGTTTTATCTTTGGAAGGCCAGCTATTTAGCCGAATCCAAAGCCAACGAATACTTCGCCTATTTTATTGTGATATCTCAAACAGCTACGATCACGCTCTTGCCATTTTTGTGGTCGGCAGTAAAAATTCTCCGACATACTGAAAAGCCCTCGATCCTTGTTCGTTACTTGAGACTGGCCTTTTGGGTTTCTATTTGTATCGTGGTTCCACTTTCGTATTTTGGAATTAAATATCCTCATTATCTCCTTCCGTTTTATCCATTTTTGTCATTGGTGGCAGCGCTTTCATTGGATCGTCTATTTCGACTATGGCCTTATTCATTTCCAAAAACTCTAAGTACAATATCGGTTTTGGCGATCTGTTTGTTCGCGGCTTTCCCGTTAAAAACCACTGGAAAAAGATCTAAAGAAGTCTTGAACATCGTCAACGTCATTAAACTTGATCGAAGCTTAAAAAACAAAATGGTCTATTATCTTGGAAAATATTTTGACGACATGACTTTGTTTCAAACTTTTAAGTTCTATGGATCCATCGACGTCAAGCCCATTCGCCCCTATCAGCTTTCTACGGTCGATCCACTCAGCTCTTACTTGATCATGAAAAGAGAACACTTGCCGGTGGCTCTCAAAGGCTCGCAAATAGGTGAGGAAAACTGCTTTATTTTAAATACGCTTTATTGTGTTTACACTCATCGAGAACAGGTCAGTTTTGAATTGCCGGAATTTGATCTTCCCCACGAAGTCTATTGACCCTTGAGCTCATGTTGCCTGAGATATTCAAAGCCAGCCAATGAGGCAGCCACACTCACATTGAGACTTTCCACAACCCCAAATTGTTTGATCGATACGGTTTGGACTTCTGGAAATTCGTTTGGATTGAAACTAAAGCCATATTCCTCATGACCGAATACGAATGCCGATTTGCGCGGAAAAACAGTACTTCCTAAAGTGTTTCCGCCTCGCATATCAAAAACATAAATAGAAAATCCATTTTCAACAAGCCAACGATAATTGGAATCAAAAGTGTCAAATGACCTTGTCTTGGTATGTTTGACTGTGCCTTTCGACGGATTGGGATCGAACATTCCAATATTAATAAGATGAATTTCGCTTACGCCAAAGGCATTTCCCGTTCGAAAGATCTTCCCGATATTAAACCCGGGCTTAAGACTGTCTAAAACGAAAATAAAGTCGTGAGGCCCCGGAGCGTGAATGCGCGAAAGCGCAATTTCTTTTCGGTACTTTTGCCTATAACCTGATACTTGTCTCATGTGCTTATTCATTCAGCTCGCCAACCACATTGATCCTATCTTTCCGCCTCGCCACCATTCAATATTGCCTTAGAAAACTGCCTCGCTAACATTTGATAGCCCTCAGCGGTCAGATGAGATAGATCTGAAAAGATTCGGAGTGGCGTTTTCGTTTTCTCTAGCACGCCACGCGGATCTATAATTACAACCCGATTATTTTTATAAAACACCTTATTAACTTCGTTGAATCTATCGAGAAGCTTGCGCACATGCTCCGGTGTCAAACCTGTTTCTGAAATGAAATTCCACGTACCATGAAAATCACTTGGAGGTGACATCGGAAGTGGTGACGCGAGCAGTCCCACTATTATCTTCACATTCGGATTTCGATTTCTAAAGGCTCCGAACGTAGACTCTAAGTCTCTGTAAAACCACCAGATGTCGTCCTGTGATTCGAAATAAACTTCATCAGTGAGATAGACCATCTGACGATCCCTTTGGGTAACCTTTCTCAGTGAAAGCCCTAAATACTCAGCCAAACTAATAAAAGACGATCGGCCGCGCTGAAGAAAAATCCAAGGCCAAGTCCGCCTGGTGTATATAGGCTCTTCAGAAGGATTATTAATGACAAACTTGTACATGAATTCGTTCCAACCCGGGTAGAGCAAGACAACATCTGGCTTTAAATCCTTCAATTCAGTATGGGTCCACGTCATCATTTGCCCCGAAAGCCAACCATTAACTCCTGCGTTTATGACTTCAACTTGTGCTCCCACCTCACTTAAGATTGACTGTAACGAACTGGGATACGAAAATCTCCCAATAGCACCTTCAGTCGTCGAATCCCCAAGGCAGAGAATTCTTGTTTTCTTGGGATCTTTTTCTATGGAGACTTCTTCTGGCTGACTCATTCTCATCGAGTTAGTTAGTTTTTTGCCATGCCAAACAAAATTTGGTTTGTGATGAAACCCATAAATAGGATGCACTTCTTTGACCTGCCCCATAAGGTCCGCTTCCTGTCGCCACTGATTTAGAATTATATTAGCAGACGAATTCTGAAGGCCCAACATGACCAATTGGCTAAGTACCTCGAACAAGGCTGCAAAAAGGACGAAGCTCGCCGCCGCATATAATGCTAAACGCCTTTTACTTAATTGAGCCATCATCAGCAACCGCCCCCACGGATTGTCTCAAATTCCAAAAATAGTATAAGCTAGCTCCCGACCCTATAAATAATCCCAAAGGTTGAACCACCAAACCGAGAAATGGAATATACCCAAGCAGAATCACTAATATCCAACCAACAAAAAAACATTGAATCGTTTTGGTATCCGAAACAATCCAAGAGCCCACCCACCCTGCCAGAGCAAATTTTCCGACAAACAAGATAAACAAAAATCCTAAACAAACAAATGGAACAATCAAAATCCCAGCGACTGAAACAACAAGCAAAAGCAATATGGCCCCCATGGAGAAGCTTAGTAGCGCCCCCAAAAGCCCTGACAAAAATAATTTAGTCTTAATAACCCCAACGACATTGTTTTGAGTTTGAGTAAAAAAACTCACATATAAAAACCCAAACGCTCCAAAAGCAAATTCAATTAAGATCGTCCAAAATGACTCCCAAAATCCAGTTCGCAACATCCAAGCATCCGTGACTGACTCCAAGATTTTCGTGGTTGTTATATCGATATAACTTCCACTCACATATGCTCCCGGGTCGACCGTTACCTGACCTCCGACATTAACAAGTCGATCTGAAATTGTGGCTCCTTTTATCAAGTGAAGCTTTCCCCCTATCAAGATAACTGACTCGGCCTGACCCTCAAGGGTAATAGTGGCGCCAAGAGCGACAATTTCTGAAGCCTTCGCTTGCGCATCTAATCGATGTTGGCTTCCGATAAATACTTGAACCTCGCCTTTTTTGGTTTGAGTTTCGCTTTCGGCATGTAAGAGTTCACTTGTCGCCAACCCAAAAGCGAAAACAAAAGTCAAAAATGCTGGACTAAACGCTGAAAGCTTCATGAAATAAAATCCTTCGATCAAAGTGGACCAGTATTCAGGTCCAAAAAGGGGACTCTGTAAGACTATGCAAATACCTAGTGAAATTCAAATTGGATTTATTTTATTAACTATTGGACTATTTGTCATAATTTCCCTGGGAATAAAGAAATACGTAAGACATGGAATTTCGATCATAAGTCTTTTTGGGTTTCTGGTGATTTCCACTGGCGTTGCCGGACGATCGGGAATCTTTGAAGACTTTCAAAGTTTACCACCACGACTCCCATTGTTTGTTGCCATAGAAATTTCGATGCTCATTTGGCTGGTATTCTTCTCCGGATGGAAAGATGAAATTATCCGGCTTCCGCAGTGGTTTTTAATTGGCGCCCAAGTATTTCGTTTTCCACTTGAAATGCTTCTAGGAGCTTTGGCCAGTGCCAATCTTCTTCCGATTGAAATGAGCTTCCATGGGAGAAACTTTGATATTTTATCGGGGCTTGTGGCCCCATTTTTAGCTCTGGCCATTTACAAGAAAAAAGCCACCTTTAAGACGGCTCTCATATTCAATTTGGTGGCTATCGGACTGGCTCTTAACGTTGTCCTTCACGGAATCCTGAGCACGCCTTACCCATTTAAACCGCTTCAACTTTCAATGGATAACTTCGTCGTGAGCCTATTCCCTGTCACTTGGCTTCCTCTGTACTTAGTTCCCATGGCATTTTGGCTTCACATGGTTTCATTGAGAAAATTATTTATGGAACGGAAACGCTAAGGTTTCTTACTTATCGCGCTTTCGAGCTTTGCCACAGCCTCAAGCACGTCCTTGGCCTGTTTATCTGTCGATGCGTTTTTGTCGAGCCAAACCACTTTCCCGCCTGAAATCAAAAAGGCCTGCCTCTTTGCAAAGCCAAACGTGGTCGGAACTCCAAAGGCCTTGACGACCTTTTTGTCGTTATCAGCGACCAGCGGAAATTGAAACTTGTTCATTTGAGAGAAGGCCCGCTGTGCATCCAGGTTGTCCGTGCTCACACCAACCACTGCGATCCCCTTTTTGGTTAGCTCGTTGAACTGATCGCGCAGACTACAGGCTTGAGCCGTACACCCCGAAGTTCCAGCTTTTGGAAAGAAAAACACCAAAGTGTACTTATTCTTCTCATAGAGGGTCTCAAAATTTAGAGTAGCTCCCTTTTCGTCAACTCCACTAACTTTTGGAGCCTGCGCGCCAATATCAATGGCAAACGCAAGCGAAGCGAACATCAGCGTTTTAATGATTGTCATTATTTTTTCTCCTTATAACTTTTGATTTTAAATCAAATTCCTTGATGAGTCTCGCAGAGACTGGGTTTTCAATCTTGCGAGAAGCAGAGACAAAAAAATATTCCTCGTACACTCCGGGCAGTCGACCAATATCAACAAATTCAGGTTTTTTCGATGATTCTGCATCTTCCAACACTGGTGTTGGAAAGATACCCAAACCTGCTAAGGCCAGGCGGTGATGAATACTTGTGTCTTGAGTTTCTACGATGAGATTCAGAGCAAGTTTATTCAAAGAAAAAAAATGCTCAAGGTCATGCCGCAACTTGCTGTGTCGAGTAGGCAAAATAAGCGGTGCCCGAGCCAAGGTATGAGGAAATCCGTTTTTAAGAGACTTAAAACGAGGGCTTCCTAAAATGGCCACTGGAACTTTAGCAATGCTTTTAGAAAAAAGACCCGCAGTTTCATCGGCCGAGGGGGAAGTATTTGTCACAAACAAATCTATTTTGTGATTGATGAGCTCTCGAATGAGCTCATCTCCCTTTCCCTCAAGAACTGATATCGTGCAGGGCCCGAAACTCAGGGCCTTTTCTACCATTTTTGCGACTATTTGTTTTGGAACACTATCAAGAGCCCCAATTTGAACATGCAAGCGATTGGGAATGGCTCTATCCTGAAGCACATCAAGAAGCTCTGAGCCCGTTTGAAAAATCTCTTGAGCGTATTGGAGCGCTAGCCGCCCTTGATCGGTTAAGATCAATCTTTTGTGCTTTCTCTCAAAAAGCAACACGCCCAATGTACTTTCAAACTGCTTGAGCTGCGCACTCAATGTGGGCTGACCAAGCCTTAGCCTCTGCGCGGCTTTGGCTACGCCGCCCTCTGTGGCGATGACATAAAAGTAGTAAAGATGGTGGTAGTTCAACCAAGATTCCAATTTTTCTGCCCATTCTTTTAAGGTTCGTTTTAAACAATGATATTCAGTCTATAATTCTATTTGAGCGATAAGGAAACTAACCGATATACTTATTCAATGCAATCCTTGAAGGAGAATAGCTGATATGGGCCTGTACTTCCCGTTTGCCGATTACTGGTGGTTTTACGTAGGGTTTTCCTTTTTCGTCGTTGTTTTGCTGCTCGTCGATCTGGGAATTTTTCATCGGCATACAGAAAAAGTCAGCTTTAAGGACTCCCTTGTTTGGTCGATTATTTGGATTAGCATGGCCCTGATTTTCAATTGGTTATTCTATCAGTACGCCCTAGATCGCTTTGCTTCTAACCCTAGACTCCTAGCAATTCCGGGATTTGATCCAGCGGGTGCGGCCAAACAAGTAGGCCTCGAGTTCCTCACGGGATTTGTAGTCGAAAAGACTTTAGCTATCGACAACATCTTTATTTTTGCTGTCGTGTTTTCATATTTTGCGATTCCCGCCCACTTACAGAGGAAAATTCTGTTTTTTGGAATTTTAGGCGCCCTGATTTTTCGAGCCTTATTCATCGGATTAGGCTCATTTATTATGGGCATTCATTGGGTAGGGATCTTTTTCGGCGTTTTATTAATTCTAACCGGTATCAAGATGTTCTTTGCGCCAGAAAAACCCATTGAGCCGGAGAAAAATCCGGTCATTCGAGTTATTAAAAAACTCATACCCGTGACTCCTTCAATGGAGGGCGGAAAATTCTTTATTAGAAAGAACGGGGTCTTATTTGCCACTCCATTGTTTGTGGCTTTGATCTTTTTGGAGTTAACGGACATCGTCTTTGCCATTGACTCGGTACCGGCTATTTTTGCCCTAACAAAAGAACCCCTGATCGTTTTTACCTCAAATATTTTCGCCATCTTAGGGCTTCGTTCGCTTTACTTTCTCATGGCTGGGTCTCTAGAGCGATTTCATCTCATAAAATATGGCCTTGCCATGATTCTGATTTTTGTTGGAGCAAAAATGGCCTACCTCAATGAGCTTTTCGGAGGCAAATTCCCCATTTCTTGGTCAATGGGCATTATTGGGGCCATTCTCGGGACGACAATAATTCTCTCGCTTGTGGTGACTCCAAAGCCCCACAAAGTGTAGTGACGTTGATTCGTTTTTTATGCTAGCGTTTATGCCAGGTACAAGGGGACGACCATGGCAAAACATCTCGCATTAATCACGGGCGCTTCACAGGGAATTGGCAAAGATCTCGCCGAATGTGCAGCAAAAAATGGCGCCGACGTTATTTTAGTGGCCCGTTCAAAAGAAAAACTTCTCGATTTGGCCAAAGACCTGACTCAAAAATACAAAGTCTCCGCCCATGTCATCCCGAGCGATTTGAGTCATGTCGACGCCGCTGAAGCTCTTTACGCAGCCACTCAGCGGGCGGGACTTAAACCCGACATTGTCATCAATAACGCCGGATTTGGCGCGCTCGGCCCCTTCCATCAAGACGATCTTCAGCGCCTTGATGAAATGATTCGTCTCAATTGCCTTACACTTATGAAAATAACAAGACTCTATTCACCGCGAATGGTGGAAGAAAAATGGGGTCGAATTTTGAATGTGGCCTCAACAGCTGCTTTTCAACCCTGCCCGAATTTTGCGGTCTATGGAGCTACAAAAGCGTTTGTTTTATCACTAAGTGAAGCGGTTAATGCCGAACTATCAGGGTCGGGAGTTAAAGTATGCACTCTTTGCCCCGGGCCTACGGAGACCGGCTTTCACTCAGTAGCGGGCACCTCAGAAGTTTCACTCATGAAATTGGGGTTGATGAAAAGTGAAGCAGTCGCGCGTATCGGCTATGCCGGCATGATGAGAGGAAAGTCTGTCATTGTTCCCGGTTTTCTTAACTTGATCTCATCAATCCTAAGTCAGATTCTCCCTCGAAGTTGGATCATCATGACTTCGAAGTTCTTAATGACAAGAACTTAGTTTTTAGATCCTTTTCCGACCAAGGCCGCAATCACCAAATCACCGCTGACGTTAAGGGTTGTGCGACACATGTCAAGAAATCGATCCACTCCCAAAATGAGCGCCATGCCTTCAGCTGGGATTCCGAGAGTCTTGATCAAAATAAGAATGAGTGGGAGCGAGCCTCCTGGAACTCCCGCTGTTCCAATGCCAGCAAGTATCGACATCAGCACAACTTGAAATTGTTGGCTCAAGCTTAAGTCAACGCCGTACACTTGTGCCAAAAACAAAACCGTAACGCCCTCAAATAGCGCCGTACCGTTTTGATTGGCCGTAGATCCAACAGTCAAAACAAATCGAGCAACGCGCGCCGGGATTCCGAGCTTTGTTTCGGCCACTTTCAAAGATTGCGGAAGTGTGGCGTTCGAAGATGCCGTAGAAAAGGCATAAAGGTAAACCTCTCTACTTTTGCTGAAGAATTCAAACGGAGAAATTCCGTAGATACGCAAGGCCGTACCAAACACAAGAAACTGTTGAATCAGTAATCCCAGGACAACAACCAGGACATAAAATAAGAGTGTTGTGAAAATTCCAAAACCCAATCGAAACGCCGTATTAAAAACAAGCCCAAAGACTGCAAATGGGGCGAGCTTCATGGCGTATTCGACGATGATCATGCAAGTGCCATAAACCTGTTCAAGAAATTGAAGAACCGTCGGGTGTTTTTTTTCTTGCCTGGTCATAAACGCGCTAAGGCCGATGCCAAAAAACAGGGCAAAAACCATGAGTGCCGGCAAATCTCCTGAGAGGGCGTTGACCGCTGACTCCAATGGATTCTTCGGAATCAAATCGATAATAGCTTGAAGTCCTGACTTAGCGTTCTGGGCATTTGTTTGAATTGCCGATAGGGCACCAGATTGCGCCTTGATTAACTCCTCACTGATCTGAATCCCATGACCAGGTCGAAGCACATTGACCAAGACAATGCCGACGATAACCGAAATCGAACTAAATATAAAAGTAAACCAGACTGTTCTTCGAGTAACCGCGCCCAACCCCTGACTCTGTCCCAACTCGCAGGCGCCAATGACGATGGCTGAAAAAATCATTGGCACCACAATCATAAAAATCAATCGCAAGAAAACTTGGCCCACAGTTGCAAAGACATTCGTTGTAACGAACTGAAGTATTTGGTTGTCTTGCTGGCTGTGAAGAACTCCACCAAGAAGCGCTCCGCCCACCAAAGCAAAGAATAAAAGTGCATGTGTCTTTTCAAAGATTTTTTTCATAAGCGGGCAATTTGCTCAAAATTGGGCACATTTTCAACCGCATTCGCCTGGACCGAGACAACTTGTCTCACTAAGCAATGCCAAAATGTCCCCCGGATTTCGAATTATTTTCGTAATTACAGCTAGTTAGGCCCGTTACGACCATGGCACTCCCATTGCTTTTTATAATTAATGAGGAGGCATTTATGAAACACCAAGCTGGTCAGATCATGACAAAAGAAATTTCAACCATTGCCTATTGGGAACTGCTTGAGGCCGCCATGGACAAGATGAAAGCAGATAAAATTCGTCACTTACCCGTAGTAGACGAAAGACATCAAATTATTGGCATTATCAGTGATCGAGATCTTCAACGAGCCATGAACCCGAGAAGGATTGACAACGGAGGTGCTACGGAGTGGGCAGAAATTGAATTTCGTTTTGACCCAAACTTTCAAGTTAAAGATTTTATGAGCTTTCCTGTAATGCGAGTACGTCAGGACTCTAGCGTGTCTTATGTCGCTCATCGCATGATGGCGGAAAAGGTTTCAGCCTTTTTGGTCGTTGACGAAGATGTTGTTGTAGGAATTGTAACAACCGATGACATGCTCAAGCTCCTGACTTCTCTTTTAGCAAAGGACACGAATCTAAAATCAGTAACACTCGCGTCTCTTTGGGAAGATTGGGAGCCAGGAATTGCGGTGAACGGGTAGGCTCGAGGAGAGAAAAATGAAAATGAATGCTGGTGGAATTGATAGGTTTTTGAGAATAGCCGTAGGGGTTGTGCTTATTGCTTTGGTGTTTGTCGGTCCACAAACCCCGTGGGGCTGGGTAGGTGTTATTCCTTTGGTGACAGGGCTTCTTGGCTACTGTCCACTTTATAGCCTAGCGGGCTTGAATACCTGTCCCACGAAAAAAACCTAAGCACAAAAAAGGCTATTCGAATGCCTCATGAAGCCCTTGGTTTGGAGGAACTGAGGGCTTCGCATTTATTATTCCGTCGGCTGAACCTAATTCCAGTTCCAAATGAGCCAAATATTCTTTCATCACTTTTAGCCGACGCTGCCCTTCATGTTTTCCAGGCTCAGTTTTCAAAGACTGTGCAACAACGAACAATTTTTTATAGAAGTGATCTACGGTATAAACCCCATCATCAGGAGGGCGCTGTCGACAAAACGGATCTTCGACATCGTAAAACGGGCGCTTAATGATTCCCGCCGTAGCAAAACATCGAGCAACGCCGATGGCACCCAAACCGTCTAAGCGGTCTGCATCTTGAACAACTTGCGCCTCAATAGTCGTTGGTTCAATGCCCGCGCTAAAGCTATGAGCCTCAATACAATGACAAATACCATCTAAAAATTCCGCGGGGTATTGCCACTCTTCAAGAAGCTTTCTTGCTGCTTTTGCCGATAACCTTGAGGCTTGCGAACGATTTGGATCGTTTTTGGGAACGGTGACCAAATCGTGAAGCCAAGCTGATGGCAACACAATCCAAAGATTGGCTCCGATCTTAGTCCCCAGAGTCATCGCAAGATCAGAAACTCTCTTGAAATGGAGGTGGTCATGAGCGGGATCATCAACACCATTTATTCGTTTAATATAGTTCTCAAGACGAATTTCCCAATTTTTTAAAGTCACAATGAATCTCCAAATCGGCCCATCCTCTCTACCAATGGGTCACTCGTCAAGTCTGATGAGACAAGTAGCCAGGGTCTTGGGAAAATAAGTCTCGCGCACACCTCCAAACCTCATACAATAGTGCTGAAACCAGGCCTTAAAATTGCTGAATTCAGCAGTGTCGGCCAAAGAAGAAAGGTGGTCGTTATGAAAAATATTTCATTGAAAGGAAAAGTCGCCATTGTAACCGGCGGATCCATGGGAATCGGCAAAGCTGCCGCTCTGGCTTTTGCTCGCCAAGGGGCTCAAGTTTGTGTTGCCGATTGGGAGCCCACGAAGGGCGAAGAAACCGTAAAAGAAATTATCGCTAACGATGGAAGAGCCTTTTTTCAAAAAGTCGACGTGTCGTCAGAATCTCAGGTTAGAGAAATGGTTCAGGCAACCTTGAGCAAATACGGCCGTTTAGATTTTGCATTTAACAATGCTGGAATTGCCGGAGATCAAAAACCTACTGGGGATAACTCTGTTGACAACTGGAACAAAGTTATCGGCGTTAACCTCACGGGCGTTTGGCTCTGCATGAAAGAAGAGATTCCCCATATGCTCAAGCAAGGCGGCGGAGTCATTATTAATAATGCGTCTATTCTTGGTTCCGTTGGATTTGCTGGAGCTTCTGCTTACACGGCTTCAAAACATGGGGTCATTGGACTTACTCAAGTGGCCGCCATCGAATACGGGCCAAAAAATTTAAGAGTCAATGCGGTCTGCCCTGGGTTCATCGTCACTCCCATGTTGGAGCGCGCAGGACTGCTGGCAGATCCGGCAGTGGTTCAAAATATTTCTAACTTACACGCGCTCAAGCGCATGGGGAAACCCGAGGAGGTCGCGGACACCGTAGTCTGGCTTTGCAGTGAAGAGGCATCGTTTATTACAGGCCAACCCATTTTCGTGGACGGAGGCTATACCGCCCAATAGTTGAGTTGACCTACAACAGGAGACTTGTTTTATGAGGTATGCCATTGTTGTTTTGGTCTTATTACTGATAGTAAGTTTGAGTTATGCCGATACCCTTCAAATTAGTTGCGGCGCTGGTCAAGAATCCGGAACCTACCGATCTGAGTACGGCGTCGTTCTTGAAGAGTCAGATGGCTTCAACGAACCGGAACTTGAACTCCTAAGCCACGGGCGGCCACTTGAGGTTGAGTCAGTCATGCAGTTTGCGACTCGATACGGACTCGATAGTGTGCAGTTCATTGGTTATGAAGCAGGAAAAATGGTTGTTTATCAAATCAGAAATCTTGGTGGAAAAAACTGTCTCAATCTTGAAAAAGCATTGATGAAGCGCGAACCCACAACTCTAACTCTGGTGCAAGGTGAGCAAGAAATTGACGAGCTCAATTGCACCTGTGAACTACAATATAATTAAGCACTTTTAGGCCCACTCAATCCGAATGGGTGGGCTCCACCAATTGAGATTGGCTTCCACCGCTCAATTCTCGATGCATTATTTCGCCACCTAAATTCGAAACTCGAGCTAGCGATAGCACTGAAAGCGCGCCCGTCACAAACAAAGCCTTCGCAACCTTTATTTGACGCTCGGGTGACTTATGACTGGCTAACCCAAAGAGAGCCAAAGCGCCGTTGACCAAACACAAGACCAACGCGAATTTAGCTGCATCCTCGTGAGCCTCTATAGCTGACTCTTGAATGCCCGGAAGGTGCTCAACAACTTCTTCTGCAGGTTCCCCAGACAAAAAAGCCGGAACCACCGCCAAAGAAGCCAACACACAAATTGCTAGTGCAAACTTTATCAGGGACTGGTTTTTGGATTTCAATCCAAACGCAAGAAAAACCAAAACCACAGGAATGCTGATCAAAGATAGGTGATTGACCAGTAAATGCAAATGAGCGCCATTCATTTCAACTCTCCTTTATTTTTAGAACCACAATTCCACAATGAGGCGACCAATGTTTCGAATTGACTCTAACAATCATGCGAATAATAGGCAAAAGAATCCTAGAAAACACGGCAAGCCCCGTGCGACTTAAAACGCTTCTTTTTTGTTCTCCCACCCAAAAATCAAATCCTCCGAAATATCCGCCAAATTCAGTCTTAAATCCCATAGACAAAAGCTCGTTTTCCCAAGCTTTCGGATTCATCGAAGGAAGAAAGTGACGATCCAAATTTTGCTTATCAAAAATTCGATGTAAAAACTTTTGTACGACTCCGGAAAAGTTGGGCGTTGAAATTAAAATTCGCCCGCCCGGTTTTACAAGGCGAGCATGGGCCCTCAGGACCTCTTTCCAATTGGTGAAGTGTTCAATAAAACCCAACGAATAAACAAGATCATAACGCTGTCGAACGACGGAGTTTAAAAAGTCTTCCCTCGAAAAATCACCCAGCCGATAACCGCGCGACTTTAGCCATTGAGTCATCTCCGGATGAATTCGAGGAGTTAAATCAATTCCATTCAGTTCAAAACCAAGTTCTCCTAGAACCGCCAGATAGCGCCCCGGGAAGCAGCCGACTTCTAAGCACGATCCTTGAGTCAACTTTGAATGGGTCGCTAAAAACTGGGTAACGGGATCACTTTCATTGGCCATCGCAAACTGAAGATTAGAATACCCTGTGTCCCACACGTCTTGTGCATAGAGATTGGCCTGTTTGTTTTCGATTTCCACAGCCGCATTAACTTTTATTTGCAATTCAATGTCAACGGAACAACGAAGAACTTACTCGATGAAATGTTTAATCGACTTTTATGACCAATAAATTACAAATGGAAAAACAATCTGTATTCTTGCGAAAACAAAAATTTATTTTGAATAGTTTGAGCAACTCGGTTGCCCTTTTTTGTCGTTTGCGCTGCGCATCAAAAATGATATTATTAGATTTTCAAATTTCCTAATTTGGCTTTTTTGGGAAGGAATTAACATGAAGCAAACTCTCGTACTTGCCCTATCAATGCTGTTTGTGATTACAGGGCATGCTGATTCAAAAATTATCAAAACTCCCTGTTATACGTTGGCACAATCTATGAGGGAGCTTGAGGTCGAAATTTCTTCGAGAAACACCAGCTCGGATAGCCTTGTTGGATACGGGGAAATTATCGGTAGCGCCTCCGGTCGCTTGTCATACCCCGAACTGGGAGACAGCGGGCTCATTATTATTGATGATGTCCGAGCAACTAAACTTGCAAATGAAGAATTCCCCCACGTCAGCGCCGTTTTTGAGCCAGACAGCCGCCATTCACTGACCGATTCGATCATAGGACAGATGGAATATGGGTATGTCTACATTGCCGTTGATGCCGCATGCGCAAAAGGAGACATTGATTTTCGTACGCCAAAAGGACGGGTTTTGAACCGCCTCATTCGCGACGGGATCGTCAAGAATGCCCAATTGCGAATTTTAGAATGGGAATCCGCCAATCTACCCTGAGGGATCTTCATTAACCTGAGATCAAATAGGTTCCTCGAGACGCGAAAGAAATTTTTTCACTTGTGATTTAAGCTGATCAATGTTTAAGTCCTCGAAACTTAACGTCTTTTTCGGGAGTCTCTACGCATTGTTTGTCGGGCCTCTTTATGAGACCCAAACACTAAGCGGAGGCTTATCTATATGTTTTCTAATTTTCAACTTTCTCAGGGTTTAATTGATGCCGTTCATCGCATGGGATTCAAAGCCCCAACTGAAATTCAGGCAAAGGCGATTCCGGCGCTTATGGGTAAACGAGATTTAATTGGCCAGTCTAAAACCGGCTCCGGCAAAACAGCGGCCTATTTACTTCCAATTTTAAATCAAGTCATGAATTCCGATGATCTCGCACTGATTCTGGTGCCGACTCGAGAGCTTGCTCTTCAGGTTGATGAAACAATCCGAAAATTTTTGTCAGCTCAAGTGCGAGTGAGAATGGCGACTGTAATCGGCGGCGCCTCTATGCGGCAGCAATTTCAATTTTTAGTGAAGAAACCAAATGTGATCATCGCTACGCCTGGTCGTTTGATGGATCACCTTAATCGAAATTCATCGCTCCTCATGCGATTGCAGTTTTTAGTTCTCGACGAAGCAGATCGCATGCTCGACATGGGATTTCTTCCTCAAATTAAGCGCATCTTGACCCGAGTTCCGAAAGCACGACAAACGGCGCTTTTTTCGGCAACTTTCTCTCCAGAAATCCGTAAATTGGCGAAAGAAATGATGTCTAATCCTGTTGAGGCAGCTGTTCACGACAACCACTCAACACCGGTAACCATTAATCAACAAACAAGGCAAACAACTGGGGATAAGAAAAACGAAGTTATTCTTGATGAGCTGTATCAACGTGAAGGTTCGGTACTTGTTTTTGTTCGAACAAAACGTCGTTCTGACAAGCTCGCCAAGCACCTTCAAGCCAGCGGATTTAAAGTAAACCGCATTCACGGAGATCGAAGCCTCGCACAACGAAAGACAGCCGTGCAAGAATTCAAAACAGGATCAATTCGAGTGCTCGTGGCCACTGACATCGCGTCTCGAGGCCTAGACATCGCCCAAGTTGGTCATGTCATAAACTTCGACTTACCCGAATGCCCTGAAGATTACGTACATCGGATTGGCCGAACGGGTCGCGCCGGCCACAGCGGCCATGCGCTTTCTTTTGTTACTCCTGAAGACCAAAGAAAGTGGAAAGACATTACCCGATTTACCCAACAGGCTAAGTCTCGAGGGCATCAACCCTCAAGATAGCTGGCGTTATTGCGCTATTGAAAGTTGCCACTTTTCAAATTTTATCATGATCGATAAAGTGAAGTGCCTCTGTCATCGCGACATCGGGGTTGCATGTCGACTTGAGACGGTTCAATGCCTGGGCCCACTTGGCGCTTTAATAAAGGCATTCTGGTAATAGCTTCCAGCGCTTTCATTACGGAAACCGATCGAAAGCGCCCGCGGACTCGATCAGCCATTAATCGATCGAGCGATCGGAAATCTGAATTTTGACCCTTCAACATACGAACTCCGGAAACACTTAGGATATATAATGCAATGCATTATAGTGAAAATTGCTTTAAAAATCAACTGTTTCTATTGTCTTTCTTCAAAAGAAGGGAGATCAAAACTGGAGTATCTTTGTAAAGCTCCAATTTCGCCGATTTTGACTGTTCACGACCATTAAACTCCCAAAGGTTTTCAAGCTTTAGGCCCGCCTGGATGGCCGATTGGTGGTAGTCCTCCACCGAATGGTGAAAACTCGGCAATTGGCTTTTGGTGCCATTTTCATCATCGTAGTGTGCAGCTTTACCTTGGCGGTGGAAGATAGGATGAATCTCAAAAAGCAGGGCTTTTCCACCGGGCTTCAACACTCTGTGAGCTTCTTGAAAGAAGAAATCCACATTGGCCAAATGCTCTAGTGCCAAAGATTCTAAGACCACATCGAAGGACTCGTCCTGAACGGGCCAGGTTGATTGCATGTCTTGAAGAAGAAGCTTGGAGAATTTTGGGTTCAACTTTGCTCTTGCTCGAGCAAGCATTCCGTCCGAAATGTCAAAGCCTAAGACGAATTGGGCCCCCAGATTCAAGATCTGTACTAAATTACGCCCGGTTCCGCATCCCAATTCAATAATCTTTTGCCCTTTGACAGCACCTAAAAGTTCGCCCAAATTTTCTTCGACCAGAAAGATGAGGGGGTTATCTTCGGAATCGTAGGTTTTAACCCACTGATCATAGCCCTCAATCACTCCAACTTTTTTTATTTTAGGGTCATCCATTGGGCAGTTGAAATTCTGCAACCCCTGTTCCTATCGTCTCCCCATTAATCAAAACTTCATAGTTAATGGGTGCTGCCTGCGAAACCATGGCACTGACTCCGCAATATTTGGTTTGAGACAATTTTACCGCTTCAAGAACCTTTTCTCGATCCAAGCTTCCTTTTAAATCATAGATCAACCTGACTGATCTAAAAATAATAGGGTGAATTTTCTCGGTTTTCTCGATTTCCGCGCGTACCTCAAATGCCTCGAGCGGCTGTTTGAACTTTTTAAGTAAAGCCACGACATCCATTGCCGTACATCCGCAAATACCCAAAGCAACCAACTCTTTTGGAGTCAGTCCCGAGTCATTTCCGATGGGCGACTGCGTATCCAAACGAACTTTGTACCCATTTGATTCCCCTTCAAACTGCATCTTTTCTTTCCAAACTGTCTTGGCTTGCATTTATTTACCCTCCACCTGAAGTACTGAACCTATAACTTTTCTTAATTCTGCCTTAGGAATCAATCCGGCCGCCATCGTCGGTCTTCCATTTTTTGGAATAAAAAGCAAACTCGGAATACTTCTGATGCCAAAAACCTCTGATAAAACTCCATTCTTTTTCTCTCTCCCAATTGAACACCGTTTCTTTGTAACTCTGCTCACTGAGTTGAGTCATGTAACACCATCCTTTCCACATATTATTATATTATCATATTATAATATGTCAAGGGTCAGGATTTAAGGGCTTGAAACCAGTCTAGATTATGCACCTACACATTGGCGCGAATACTTAGGCTAAATTTCTCTGAGATATCCCCAATTGTGGAGCTTATCGCTATCTTCGTACCAACGATCCCCAATATCGGTTCGGTAGTACATGTTGGGAATAAGGATGTTTTTGATTTTGCTATAGGCCATTGCCTGGGCCTGCTTCATTGTCTGACCGTAGCCGACAACAACGAGAACCACCCCAGAGGTTCCGGCCACAAGCCACTGTCCATTACTTTGCTTAACGTCTTCGATATGAACTTCTTCTTTAACCGGCTTTTTAAAAACGATGACGGCGTTTTTTGAGTACGACTCGAATGTCTTATCGTCATCAAAGGGAAAGGGAGGCACGACGATCCTCACGCCGATTTGAAATCCGCTGCGGACACGAAACTTGTTGCTCGTCCCAGCCGCCATTTCATAGAAAAATTCTCCAATGGGCGTTAATATTCCCTCTTGCTGAATGCTAATACACGGGTACCCAAATCTCGCGGTAAACTCTAGCGGGTAGATGCCGTTGTTATTAACAATACAATTGAGGTCCATATAACCGACGTACCGCTCTTCCGCGAGTTTTCGCTCCATCTTCTTAAGCGTTTGGTTAAATATCTTGTTGGGAACGCTCCAAAACATGGAAGTGCCCATTTCCCCAGTGGGCGGACCAATATTTCCGGGGAACAGCTTCTTGTGCTCGAAATTGATATTGATCGGAGTCATGAATTCTTTGCCGTTAAAGAACGCCCCAACAGCCACTTCAACTCCGGCCACTCGCCGTTGAAGCTGAAATTGTTTTATTTCTTTTGAAAAGGCCTTTTTATAGGCCTCAAGCATACGAATGACATCTAAACCGTCTTCTTCGTCCCCAACAAACAATAGTCGCTTTATGTTTTGAGCCTCGCCACTGGGCTTAATGACATATTGTCCCGGATTTTGAGTGACGTGTTCGATAGCTTCGTCAAAAGAAAAGAAATCTTTGTACGGGATAATATTAACCCCGGCCTTTTTTAGCTCTTCTTGGCCAAAAGAGCGATCATCCTCCAGCCGGTCTGTGTATGGAGTACCTCCAATAACAAGCTTTCCTTGATCTCTAAGCTTCTTAGCCTTTTCGCCCTGGCCCAAAACATCATCAAAAACGATAACATCGGCCCAATCAATATCAGCTTCCCAATTTTCGCTTTTTGGGACAAAGCCATCGGCGATGTCTTTTTCTTTTTCAGCTTCGATGAAGTATTTGACGTTATGGCCTTCTTTGGTGATTTGCCAAGCGATGTCGCCAACGAGGCCTGCTAATGATACAAAAAGAAAATTCTTTCGTTCCACTGAGTTGAGAACGTAGAGCCTTTTACTTTGAAATGCAACGTTCAATCTTTATCTACTCGTAGATTTTTTCGATCTCTTGTGCCCAAATAAGGCTTCAACGGAAGGAGAAAATGATGAATATGTTTTCGATCGAAAAAACCTTAAAGCTGAACGCGTCTTCTCAACGGGTATTTGCAGCTCTCACTAAGGACATCGCCAAATGGTGGTCGCCCGATTATTTAATTGGCGGCGAAAAGGCCAAGAAGATTATCTGC
>JADLCR010000063.1 GCA_020847095.1 Oligoflexia bacterium
AGCCTTCAAGTCTTTAGAGCCCTTGCATTTTAGGTTCGGGTGATTCGTCAGGCGTTATACTTAAGTCATTTATTTCCAAGCTTTAATCCGAGGCAGGCCCTGGCGTTTGAAAGGGCCTTCGGTGATAGGGCGCCTACTGAGAAATTATTGCGAGAGCTGGGATTTTTCAAAGCGGCAGAGTCATTAAAAATTCATTCAGAAAAATGGACCGAAGCACTGAAGCTTTCTGAAATTTTGAATCGCAAACCGAAATGCGGTGAAATCGTCTACTTTGACGAAAAAAGGTTTCCCCATCGACTGAGAGAGCTTGCGCAACCGCCACCGTTTCTTTTTGTAAGAGGCGATTTAAAGGTTCTTCACGAGGACTTTTTTGCAATTGTTGGCGCGCGTCACTGCAGTCAGTTAGGTCGATGGTGGCTACAAGAGAACATTAAGAAAATTATCGATCAGGGATTTTTTACCGTAAGCGGTGGGGCTTATGGTATTGACGCTGTGGTTCATGAAGAAACCTTGAAGGCCCTCGGAAAAACCGTGTGTGTGCTTCCGGGGGGAGTCGATCGTCCGTATCCTGGCGGCAATTTTGAGTTATTTGAAAAAGTGATGGCCTCCGGAGGAGCACTCATGAGTGAGTATTTACCCGGCACATTGGCGCGGGCAGCCCATTTTCATAGAAGAAATCGCCTTATCAGTGGCTTGGCGGAAGCGGTCATTATCGTTGAGGCTGGCCGAAAAAGTGGAACGATGATCACGGTCAAAGCGGCCATTGAACAAAATAGAGATGTGTTTGTCTTGCCGGGCCCTCCTGGCCTTGCAAGTTATGAAGGAAGTCTAGACCTTATTGAAGAAGGTGCAACTATGGTCCGAAGTGGAGACGAATTTGAGGCTTGCTGCGCCTCATTAAAAAAAACTTTGAAAAATCGGGCCATGTCCCCTACCCTGTGGTCATGAAAAAATCCTTAGTCATTGTTGAGTCCCCGGCGAAAGCCAAGACCATAGAAAAGTATTTGGGAAAAGAATTTCAAGTTTTGGCAAGCGTTGGGCACATCCGAGATTTGCCGACTAAAAAGCTTGGCGTTGATGTTAAAAAGAAATTCAAGCCGACTTATGAAATTATCAAAGGCAAAGACAAGGTCATCGACGCCATAAAGGCCGCCGCTAAAAAAGCTGAAAAAATATTTCTAGCCCCTGACCCGGATCGCGAAGGGGAGGCGATCGCTTGGCACATAGCTGAAGAGCTTGACGATCAACGAAAGAAAATTAAACGGGTCATGTTTAACGAGATTACTAAAAAAGCCGTCGTTGAAGCTTTGAAGCATCCTCATGAAATCAATCAAGAGAAATTTGAAAGTCAGCAAGCCCGACGAATCCTTGACCGATTGGTGGGATATCAAATTTCCCCCGTGCTTTGGGATAAAGTGCGAAGAGGCCTCAGCGCGGGGCGAGTTCAATCGGTGGCACTGCGCCTTGTTGTGGATCGGGAAAAAGAAATCGAGGCATTTAAACCCGAAGAGTACTGGTCCATTCATGCTCATCTCTTTAAGGGTAAAGACGGATTTTGGGCAAAGCTGTCGAAAATCGGCAAAGAGAAAGCTGAAATTGCCAATGAAGCCCAGGCTAAATCCATACTGAAAGATCTTGAAAACGCTAAATATAGCATTTCTAAAGTGGAACGATCGGAACGACGACGAAATCCTTTGGCTCCATTTATTACCTCAAGGCTACAGCAAGAGGCATCTCGTAAACTGAGATACCCCGCTAAAAAGACTATGATGATAGCTCAAAAGTTGTACGAGGGTATTGAGCTTGGCGATTTGGGAGCATCAGGTCTTATTACTTACATGAGAACGGATTCGACCAGAATTTCAGACGACGCACTCAAAGACACTCGAAAATTTATCGAATCTCAGTATGGTAAGAAATATCTCCCAGCCGATCCCGTCATCTATAAGACAAAAAAGTCGGCACAAGATGCGCACGAAGCAATTCGGCCTACCAATTTAGAATGGACTCCGAAAGTTGTTAAGGAATATCTGACGCCGGAGCAATACAAACTCTATGTCCTGATTTGGAATCGGTTTATTGCCTGTCAGATGGTTCCGGCTGTCTATGATCAAACTTCGGTGGATGTTAATGCTGGTAACTACACTCTGAGAGCCAGCGGAAGTATTTTAAAGTTTGATGGCTTCACCGCTGTTTACGAGGAATCCGCAGAAGAAGATGCTGTGCCTTCAGATGACGACGATAAGCAAAATTTGCCCGAAGGCCTTGAGCAGGGACAGAACTTAACAAAAAAAGAACTTAAACCCGAGCAGCACTTTACACAACCACCCCCTCGTTACAGTGACGCCAGTTTAATTAAAGATCTTGAAGAAAAAGGAATCGGGCGTCCTTCGACCTATGCTTCGATTATCACCACGATCGTGGATAAAAAATACGTCGATAAAGATCCAGGCGGTCGGTTTACTCCTACGGATCTTGGCAAAATTGTGACCGAGCTTTTGATTGAAAATTTCAAAGAAATTATGGACGTTGAGTTTACGGCTTCCATGGAAGATCAGCTCGATCGTATTGAAGACGGAGACCGAGGTTGGGTAGAAACGCTCACGGCATTTTATGGACCGTTTAAAAAGACCCTTGATGTGGCAAAAGAGAAAATGCGCAACATTAAGGCCCAAGCGATACCGACCGATATTGTCTGCCCAAAAGACAATGCCATGATGGTCATCAAATGGGGGCGTAACGGACAGTTTTTGGCTTGTTCAAATTACCCGGATTGCAAGAGCACAGCAGAGTTTGACAAATCAGCCGATGGAAAAATCACGGTTCGACCTGTTGAGACCACGGATGAAAAATGTGAAAAGTGCGGTAGTCCGATGGTTGTTAAGAATGGAAGATTTGGTAAGTTTTTGGCTTGCTCGGCTTATCCTGAGTGCAAAACGACCAAGGCCATTTCTTTAGGAGTTAAATGCCCGAAAAACTGTGGTGGGGAAGTCACCTCTCGTGTTTCTAGGCGTGGTCGACCGTTCTACGGCTGTTCGAGCTATCCTAAGTGTGATTTTGTTTCTTGGGATAAGCCTCTCAACCGTGTTTGTCCAAGTTGTAAGAGCCCGTACCTGGTGGATAAATTCTCTAAGAAAAAGGGCAATTTCGTCAAATGCCCGAATAAAGAGTGCGATTACATCGAAGAAGGAACGGGTCCGGCAAATCAAGAAGCTCCGGCCGCAGGCTAAGCTCAGTTACCAAGATCTTTTAACGGTATAAATGCTGGCAGCGCCAAATAATATATTGGCGATCCACATGGCAAGCCAGGCGGGGAGTGTTCCACTTCGCGCCATGCTTTCTCCGGAAATATATAGAATCCAATAACAAACCATAATAACCAAAGAAACCACTAAGCCGCTGGCGCGAACAGCGCGACGGTTGGTATTGGTGCCGGCGCCGACTCCCAATACTCCAAATAAGAGACAAGCCGCCGCAATGGCCCATCGCTTATGAAACTCGGCTGAAACCACACGGCGTTCTTCAACTGTTTTTGTGCGATCTTTCATGGCGGCCCGCAAGTCATCAAAAGTAAGGGAGGGCGGACTTTTTTCACGAATTTGTTCAGTGGCTGTGTTGAGCAGGTTTATGCCGTAAGATTGAAAGTCTATTTTTGTGTAATTTTTTTCACCGGAGGAATGGATGTTTCCGTTGATCAAACGAAGTGTAACGCCTTTACCTCTAAACTGTGGATCCGCTTCTACGACATGACCTTCTTGAGCAATAACGGTCACGGGCATTCCGCTTTCGCGTTCGTCATAAATAAAAACCCGTTTTAGTTTTCCTTTTCGCGAATCCACTTCGTCAGAGTAAAGGACCAAATAAAAAAATCCCTCAGAGAATAATCCTTGCTGTATAT
>JADLCR010000064.1 GCA_020847095.1 Oligoflexia bacterium
ACCCCCCACAGACATGCGCAGTTGATTAAGATTGTCTGAGGTCTCTATCCGCGCGCGCTCTTGGTTGGTGTTGCCGTAAAATTCAAGCCGCGCCGTATTCGCGCCGGCATTAGTGGTGTTGGTAATTCTCAATGCTGACGAAGCGGCCCGAGAGATTTCAATATCTGCTGCAGGAACCGCTCCAGTGCCCACACCGAAGTTACCGGACATGGTGAGATTTCCTGCGGTTATCGATTGATTTCCCGCTGGAGTGAATCGCACATAGCGATCATCGTGAATATGTAACGTCGAGGCGTTTGTAACCCCTCCGCGACCAACTAGGGTTTCGACGTTGGCTTGAGTGACTTGATTGCCACCACCGGTGGTGACTTGAATAAAATCCCCAGCGGCCTTGCCTTGGAGTGATTCGGCGACAATGGCCGTTGGCACACTGGTGATCATTTGAGTTGGAGATAACACCTGGGCCGTCAAGGTGCCCAGGTTGGTTGTCACTGTGACGCGCATCATGCGCACATTTCCGGCCGATGGGGTGTAAGTTCCGCCGACACAGCTTCCAGCGGTCACATCCGAAGCCGTCATGGCGACTGGATCGTTTGAAAAAACTCGCGCCATCGTGTGACCTTGGTCAACGCCTACATTTCGTGCTGGATTTCCAACTGGTGTTCCTACTGTTGCTGAGAAAATTCCGGAGTTAAGGGCAACTCCTGCTTGGGTTTCGGAATAAATAATACAAGTACTAGTAGGATCCATGATGTCAAAAACAAACGTGGCCGAAGCATCAGCAATCGGTGCGCCACCGCTTGTTAATCGACCTTGATAAGTGAAAGACTGGGGCATCTCTTCAGCAGAGAAAGCTGAGAGCGGCGCAATCGCGCAAAGAAATGTCATGATCCCACAAACGTACAGCTTCATTTTAAAGTTCACCCCAAGTTGCTATATAGATCGGTAAAACCTGGGACAAACTTTAGACCAGAACTAGTCTATAACATGTTGAAACTGCTAAAGGATTTAACCTTAGGCCAGAAATTTACTTATGGCGTCATTACCGATCGCTCAGCTTCTCGAAGTCTAATGGATTTGAATTGAAAATGATCCTATTCGCGCCCAGATTAGTACCTTTTTGAATCAAATCATCAGTCGAACGAAAAATAGCGGAATTCAAACGATTTCTCTTACCGACAAAAACTAGATCAAGAGCGGGTCGATCCCGTTTAGCCAAACTCCGATAGGGTGGATGGCGAGGTATCCGTACATGAAAAATACTATTGAAATGCTACACCCTCAGGTTGTTGATTGTGCGTTAAGCTCAAACGGCGAATCGATCATCCTAAAGAGCCTCAAGTCCGATAAACATCTTCAATTTCCGTCTGATGCTGAAGACTATATTAAAAAATTCATCGCAGGTCTTAGCCTTCAAGAAATCATTCATGAAGGGCGTAAAGCCGGTGAAAATATTGACTTTAAACAACTTAAAGAATGTCTCGCGACCCTTTATTGGGGACGCTTCCTGAAAAACAGCAAAGAGTTTAGTAAGCATATTGAATTTCCTGAGTGGGTGCCTGTAGAGCGCCCAAGCCTGAAAGCCCCATGGCTCAGCATTGAAGTCGACGATCAGCCGCCTTTGCTTCGCATTTTTTATTACTTGTTACCCATTGGATTGTTTCTCCTCGTCTCCAATTTTTTACTTCAACTGTCTCCAGGACAAACCGACTGGACTGCTGCCCTCGCCGTCTTGCTTATTCCCCAGTCAGCTCTCATACTAAAAGGAATTTTCTCTGCGGTCATAAGCGCGGTGTTTCATCAATCTCCTCAGTCATTGGCGGTTCATGTTTCCGCTTTTGGTATATATCCAGAGGAATCATCTTCTCACCCAGTAAAAATTGGTCTTTTCGAAGCGCTCGTGCGAACCACTTGTTATGCTTTTCTTTTTGGATCTGCATTTTACTTCTGCGTTCAATCCGAAAATCCACTTATTTACTCTTTTGGACCACTGGCCATTCTCTTGGTACTCAGCCAAAGTTTTGTTCCGGGCAAACACGGAGAATTTGGCGATCTTGTTAGACTCTTAAGCGAGCCCGATTTGCGTCCTGTTCAAAGGTGGGGTTCAATTGCTCTTTATATTGGCTGGACAATGGTCTCCGTTATCGTGAGCTTGATTTTTATCGCCTCGGTTTCAAAGCTCTTATATTTCCACGCTAGAGATTGGGCTTTCACGAATTTAGATTGGGATTACATTTTAACCGTGGTTGCTGTGATGGGTTTGTATCCCGTCACCAAGGATCTTTGGGACGGAATGAAGTTTATGCATTATCACTTAGGCGAGCTGGTCAATGCCGGAAGCAAACGTGATCAAATGACTGTTCCAAAAACACGAGATGATCTTATTGGTCTGCTTAAAAAAATTCCGCCATTTGAGTTTTTATCTCCTGAAGTACTGAGAAGTGTTTCGAAACATGCTAAACTCAAAAAATTTCCGGCGGGCGCCAGAGTTTTCAAACAGGGTGACTCCTCAACTGAGCTTTATGTTCTGATTCAGGGAGAGGTTCGAGTCGTGAGGCGCGATGCACAAGGGCAAAAAGTTCCTATTGTCAGCCTTAAGCAAGGTTCCGTGTTTGGAGAAGGCGGATTTTTCTTAAGGCATGCACGTACCGCCGATTGCGTTTGCACCAAAACTTCCATTGTCATCCAAATCGGACACACTCCAGATGCAGCGGGCTCCCAACCTCACCAGTTTGAGCACGCAGAAGACTTTCAACAAAGAATTTGGGCATTGCAGGCGATGATTTCTTCGGACATGTTTAAAAACGTCCCGCACGAAGCCATCATGTCGCTCATCTACCAAGGTGAGCTCAAAAGAGTTCCAGAGCGCTCAGTTGTTTTGAAGGCCGGTGATCAAGCGGATGCACTGTATGTTATTATCGAAGGGAGCTGTCGCGTTGAATCTGATGGCAGCTTTGTAAGAAACCTAGAAACCCGATCTATTTTTGGCGAAATTGGAATTCTTTGGAATACCCGTCGTACGCATACAGTTACAACCGCCGAACATTGTCTTCTTTTGAAACTCTCTTCGTCGGTGATTTGGGGAATGTTGGAGCACAACATCGACTTCGGTATCGCGCTCCAATCTCTAGGTCAACGTCGGATCCAAGACAGCCTCAGACCCGCGAGCTGATCGAGTTAACGAGCCGGACCTAGATCAGCCTTAGGTGTCGTCGCCTCCGGCTTCACAGGGCTTTCAAAATCTGAAACTTTCACGGAGCCAAAAGCCCTGTCACTGGGCAATACTTTTATTTTTTCAATTTGACCGGACTTGGTATTGACCTTCAGAAAGTAGGCAACTGAAGTTGGCCGCGGCACCTGGGTCACCCTTATGAATTCAAGACAAGCCTCAGCATTTTCAAAAAGGAGTTCTTTTGTTCCACTTTTAGTTCCCAAGTAAAGTGTAGAAATGTTGCAATAGACGAGTGAGCCAATCTTGAGGTTTTTATGGTCCATTGTGGCTAGAAAGCGTTCTCCAGAATCTTCTTCCAGATCAAATTTTGACCAATCTCCGGTGCTTCCATCTGACGGTTCAAGCCGCACTACGTAGTGAGATTCGAAAGCACTAAAATCAATGGCCTGTATGGCCATTGAGTTCGAACCAATAAGTACAGTCACCATAAAAGAAAATAAGCTGATTTTCCTGACCACATAATTCATATATTTGATCTCCTTCGTTATGGGAGAATCATTTTGCGATTTTTGTACCGTCCGGGGACAATATCTATTGCCGCCCAAGTTCAATAAAAAAGCAGTTGCGCAGTCTCTAAACAGCTCATATTCAAATTTGACATCAAGTTAAAATCTGTGCAGCAAACGATCTTTAAGTGTTCACTAAAGACAAAGGATTCAATACCTTAGAAGAATGCCTATTTGGCCTACACGTTGCTGACGTAATTGGGTAACGGAGGTCAAGACATGAAATATTTAAATCAATACTTACCCCTGCTCGCTTGCGCCCTTTTTATCGGGGCCTGCGCTGAGCAACCAAGTCTCGTTATCAATGGCCCGCCAGCCAATAATCCCGCTTTCGTATTAGCAAGTCGTGGCGACGCTCGATCTACGGCTCAATACCCGGATTCATCGAGCATTGGTGGTCCTCGATTTGAAAATGGTGTTGTAGTCACTGCGGTCAATCCACCGACTTCTAACTCTAACCCCGGAAACCCCACGGGCGCTCCAGTGCCCCGTAATAATCGTTGCGACAATCCAGACGCTTTTAATAGCTGTGAATCGTGTTTGGCCTATATCAATAATGGCCCCAATCGAGGTCTTTCAACCGAGAACGTTCGCGAAATCTGTATAGATAAGCGACGGGCCAATAACGGTAATAACTGCTGGAACAATATTCCTGCCGACCGGTACAACTGGCGCCATCCCGGATATGAAGACGGCGTTTACGCTCAACCTTCACGAGATGAATACCCCAATCACTTTCATCCCAAGTACCATTGCCTGTGGAGAAGAGGTTGGCTTGGAGACGGCGCATAATAGCGTCATTCCAACTAGGCAAGACAGAAATGTCTTGCCTGACCTCCACCTTCAATTTCATAATTTCAACTATGAACACACAAACGCGTATTCAAACCTATAAAGAGTTTTGGCCCTTCTATGTTGGCGAACATTCTAAACCAACAAACCGCCTTTTGCATTTTATAGGAACGAGCATCGGCTTTGTCTGCTTGATCAATTTCGTCCTAACTTTAAATCCCAAATGGATAGGCATTGGACTCATCGCCGGTTATGCCTTTGCGTGGATTGGACATTTCGTGATCGAAAAGAATCGTCCAGCCACTTTCAAGTATCCCTTTTGGTCTTTCATTTCAGATTGGCGCATGTGGTTTTTAATGCTCACAGGGCGCATGAATTCTGAAATCCAAAAAGGTTCAAAAGGCATGCAATTTTCTGGCTCGAACAATCGGTGAATTTGGCCGCTTACTCACCAGAATTGAAATTCACCCAGGCGCGAGAATAGGAAAAGAAACCTTATTGAAACAGCTTTTGGGCGCGATCCGGTGTCACGCTCATGTGATGGGGATTTGGATAACGCGTTTTGGATAGATTTGACGATTTAGGACTTCCCATTACGGCTTGATCAAAATGAGATTTCAAAGGCAGTCCTGAGATCGTTTCTAGATCAGAACGAAAACTTTCAGTTGTTATTGTGTTGAACAACCGAAACTTCAGTAATTCTCTAAGAGCGCCGTCCATTCCACCGAACGGTTTAAATAAATGATCTAAATATCGAATAAAGCGGGCTCCGCTTGTGTAAGCCTTTCTGTCGGTCTGACGAAAATACGGCGAGTGACTTGCCATTCCCGTCCCGACCACGCCGATTGAGTCAGCAGAGTTAGACCCGTGATCGGCCCAAGTTGTTATGGCCTCATCAATCCATCCCGAATTTCCGTTTGCGGGCATTATGCCTCGTGCAAAGTAGCTATGGATCAACTCGTGATTGAGTGAATTAAAATCAGTAACAGTGGCTCCAGCGTACTCCATTCCACCACTCACATCTTCTTGAGCGTAAATGATCACTTGATCATGTTTCCAAGTTCCAAAGCGCCTTTCCAGATCTTGGAGACTGACGTGAGCCTGGGTTTCAAACTTGCCTACGATTCCAGCAGCACTGCTATAAACAAGAACCGGCACAGTGCGACCATCTTTAGTTTTAAATTGTGATTTAAGCTCGGTAAATCGCCCTTCAACATACATGTGCAAGTAAAATGAACTTGAAGTGAAATATTCGGGAAATCTGATCTGTAAGGTGTCTTGAGATAACCAGGTTACCGTACCGTTAGTGACAATTCTTTGATTCAACTTGTGGGAGTCTCGAACAAACTTAAAGACTAAAGTTCGAGGTGCTTGATCGAACTCAAAGTTAGCCGGCAAGTACCTTTCAAGAAATCCCCGATCGGTCAGATCATTCATCGTCCATAACCAGTTGATGCCACTGCTACCCATAGCCGCACCTTTGATTTCACCCTTTATGATCATCTGGTGACGACCCGGAGCCACTGACTGCATGGCAATGCGCAATTTGGTCTCGTCGGTAGGATCTTTGATCAAGGCTTGTGTGGTCGGCACGCCATCCATAATGACTTCGGTGGGATCCTTCTCAACGTCGAAAATAGGAAACCCGTGCTCTAATGCCTCGAAGTCAATGGTTGATTGGTAAAAAAGCTTGGACTGTTTGTGATCAACTTGAATTTCATCTTGAACGTTAACAATGTCTACAAAGATTGCGTTTCCCGACCCCATTGAAAACGATGGGGGTTGTCCATGCCCAAAAGCGATCGATTGAACAAACAAACACGCAGCGGCTCCAAGCCAGCTTTTCATTTCTTTCTCCTTGAAACTTATAACTCCTCAACAAAATCCAAGTTCGACCCAAAGGATTCTTTCAAATGCCCCAGGGCCCATAACGCCAAAGCGATACAAATTAAGCCTACCGCTAATGCGCCGTAAATCAATCCGAATTGATGCTTAAATGCTTCAAATGCCCAAGTGATGGGCACGACCGCGCCCCGCACAAAGTTGGGAACGGTTGTCGTAACCGTAGCCCGCAGGTTCGTACCGAATTGCTCGGCCGCATTTGTTACAAACACCGCCCAATAACCCACGGCAAAACCCAGTGGCAAGCACATCCAATAAAGATGAGAGGGCTTTGACCAGCCGCCAAATAGGTAAAGAACGATACAAATCAAAGTCAGCCAAATAAAAATTCCAAGAATTTTGCGACGGCTCTTCACAACCTGACTAAAAAGACCGCTCGAAAGATCGCCCAGCACAAGTCCGATATACGTAAACATAACAGAGCTACCAGCACTCACAGGATCTTGAATGCCGTAGGCTTTTCCAAATTCTGGAGAAAAGGTGACCAATATTCCAATAGAAAACCAGATCGGAAGCCCTACGAGGATGCAGTTCATATAGCGAAAAAAGCGCTCTTTCGAAAAAACTAACTGAAGAAGGTCTCCGCGTTTCACATGATGTTTTTTCTTTAATGAATCGAACATTCCCGACTCTTGCACCGCAATTCGAAGCCCCAACAAAGCAAGCCCTAGGGCACCACCCACGAAGTAGGCTTGTTTCCAAGTGAGATACTCTCCGATGATGGCGGCAAAAACCGCACCCATGACTCCAACAGACGCCACGATTGTTGTTCCAACGCCACGCTTCTCTTTGGTCATCAATTCTGAAACCAGTGTAATGCCTGCGCCTAACTCTCCGGCTAGTCCCACCCCTGCCAAAAACCGCCAAAGAGCGTACGCTTCAATACTGGTCACAAGCCCATTGGCAATGTTGGCCACCGAATACATGAAAATGGATCCGAGCAGCACACTCAATCGTCCGCGCTTGTCCCCAAGAATTCCCCAAAAAACTCCCCCAATCAGCATGCCCGCCATTTGACAATTCAAAAGCATGACACCAGTAGATAAAATTTCAGGTTCCGGAACCGCAAGATCCTTAAGACTTGAAATGCGAACAATGCTAAAAATGAGTAGGTCGTAAACGTCGACGAAGTAGCCGAGCGCTGCAACAACAACCGCCCCTTTAACGCCTTTTTGGCTCATGGTCCCCTCATGCTTTCAAATAAACATCAAACCTGATCGCTATTCCTTTAAAACTGATGGAAACATCTTTGGCAAGGGGTTCTTGTTTAATATGCCGCTTGACTACAATGCGATGAAACCTTGTGCGGGCCAATTTCAAAACTTCCGAAAAATCTGTCTGAGGGTCGTCGGCTACGAGCCGTTCAAGAATCTGGATGTCTTTCTTGGGAAGGCTTTTACGGTTAGGAGGTTTGAACATAGGGTCGAGGTAGAGACGTTCCCCGATAGGCATGTCAGTCACAATTTGATGAATATCAGCACAGGTCACGGCGACAAATTGGTTTTCTGTGGGCAAATGCCGTTGAACATACTCAAGCATCAATGCCAGCGCTGGATTTTGCTCTATAGCCGAAACGCGATAACCTTTATGCGATAACACAAACGCATCTCGTCCAAGACCTGCGGTTCCGTCAATGACCTCTCCGGGTGTACCCATGGCCCGAAGCAAGAGATCAAAATCATTTTGCTTAAGACGATAGCCCAAACGCCCCTCATTGGGAGAAATCGAAAGCCCCGAGAGCTCTGGATGCTTTTTGTCGACAAGTTCTATTCCGGATTCAGTCAGCGTCAGAACAAAATCAGCATTTAGGTGACCTGATTGATCAAAAGGAATCCCAAATTTTAATCCTAAGTTTTGAGCCTGGTCGCGAAGCTCAGTGGACTGACAATGAATGGCCAGCTTCACTAAGATCTCCCAATAGCTGAGGGCGAACGGGAATGCTCTTTAATAGACCGGCCAGTTTTTCGCGGGCCGAATTATCAAAAGCTTTAACTTTTTTAGCCAAGATAAGTTCGTTTTTAAAAGAATGCTCCCACCCGACAAGCTCAGTAACCGTTACTTGATAGCCCAAAGATTTAAGGGCTAGCGTTCGAATGACATTTGTTAAGTGGCTACCGAACTCCCGTTTATGAAGTGGGTAATCCCACAAGGCACCGGCTACTTCAGACTCCGTGTCGCCGAGTTGCCTTGCGAGTTCAGCCTGGCAACACGGAACTAAAACAATATAATCCGATCTGGATTTCACTGCTCTAACTATGGCGTCATCGGTGGCCGTGTCACAGGCGTGAAGAGCCATAGTGAGATGTACCCGTTCGGGCCATTGGGCCGTTTGAACGTCCCCTTCAATGACATCGAATCGACTAAAATCTAATTTTTTTGAAATCTCATGGCATTTCAGTGTCAAATCCGATCGCTTCTCTATGGCCAGTACTCGTCCGGTTGATCTTTCTTTGAGATAGGCTTCGTAGAATAAAAAACCCAAATAACTTTTCCCAGCGCCTACATCGACAAAAAGTGGGTTCTCGTTACGTTCAAACACATCAGTGACTGGGTCTTCAAGAAACTGAAGAAAATGGTTTACTTGTTTAAGCTTGCGCAATGAATCGGCGTTAAGATTTCCCTGGCGAGTCAAAATATGAAGTTCTTTGAGAAGTTCTGTCGATTGCTCGGGACGAAGCTCTTGACGGACTTTCTTAGCGTTTAGTGATGATCTTGGCTTGCTCAAGCTCGGAACCCTCAATCGGATCTAGGCCTGGGGTCAACGCCAGCCTTTCATCAAATACAAAGCAACTACCCGTCCAATGTTTTCCGCCTACTTTTTTAAAATAGTCCAAAATTCCGCCATGCAATTGGTAAACGTTATGGATTCCTTCGTGCATCATAATGCCCGTTGCTTTTTCACATCGAATTCCACCAGTGCAAAAAGTGACAACGGTCTTGTCTTTAAATTCATCGCGATGTTTTTGAACATAGTCTTTAAATTGTGTGAATCGTTCGATGTTAGGATTGATAGCACCTTTAAAGGTTCCAACCGCATATTCAAAATCGTTTCGCGTATCGAGTAAGACGACTTCGCGCCCATCATCGAGCCATTTTTGAAGCTCTTCCGGTTCGACGTAGGCGCCCGTTTCTTTAATGGGCACTATCGAATCGTCTCGTACCGTGATGATTTCATTTTTGAGTTTAATCAGAAGCCTTTTAAACGGAATTGTTGCACTAAAACTCCACTTGAGTTCAACGCCCGGAAACCAAGGGTACGTTTGTAACTCGTCGATCAATTGATTGATGGAATCCAAGGTTCCCGCAAGGTTTGCATTTATGCCTTCTGGGGCCAAAAGCACGGTCCCGCGGATACCGAGGCTTCCACAATGCGATTCAAAAAACTCTTTGAGTGATTGACGTTCCTCAAGCTGAGTAAATTTATAAAATGCGATGTTTGCGATACTTGACACAGCGTTTAACTACCACCGAAACCCCTGCCGAATCAAGCGGGTTCGTTTGACTTTAAGGAGACCCTGTGTCATCAAGAAGGACCTATGGGACGTGGATGGATACAAGGATATAAAGACGAACAGGCTGCCAAAAAGGGCAATCTTTTCACTAAATTATCAAAAGAGATTTCTGTTGCAGCTCGCCTTGGAGGCGCTGACCCCGCCGGCAATGCGAGACTTCGTGCGGCGGTCGATGAGGCTCGGGCCAACTCCATGCCTCGAGATAATATTGAGCGCGCAATTAAAAAAGGGGCTGGTCTCTTAGAGGGCGTAAGCTACGAAGACGTTCTCTACGAAGGCTACGGTCCTCACGGAATGGCGGTTCTTGTTGAAGCGCTGACCGACAATCGCAATCGCACCGTTTCAGAACTTAAAATGATTTTTAAATCTCACGGTGGAAACATGGGCGAAGTGGGAAGTGTCGCCTGGATGTTCGATCGTGTTGGGGTCATCGAAGGTAAAAAAAATCCACTACCCGATGATGTCGAGGGTGAAGCCATCGAAGTCGGCGCCCAAGATGTCGAATCCTATGGCAATGGAGTCGTAGGGTTCACAACGGACCCAAAGGATCTCGAACAAGTGCGCTCGTCACTCATTGGGCGCGGTTGGGAGCTCACTTTGAGTGAACTAGGCTTTCATGCAAAAACTCCCGTGACCCTTGATGGCGACGCTAAGAAAGAAGCCGTAGAATTTCTTCAGGAGCTCAGCAGTCACGACGATGTTCGCCGTGTGCATGCGACGTTGAAATAGCATGACAAATCTCAAGCGACGCCCCTTGGGCAAAAAGCCTCAAAATCAAAATGGTAACGGTGCTCAGGCTTCATCCCCTCATCCACAGCAGCCCCGACCACCTCGTGACCAAAATCAAAACCGCAATCGCAATCAGCGCCCACAACCCAATCAAGGAAATGCTCACCATGGGGGCCAACGCCGTAGGCAAAATCGCCATCGCCAGCCTCCAAGGCCCATGGCGTATTTGCAGCGAGACATCTTGCTCATTGCCACTCAGGAGTCCAATAAGAGTTTGGAAGAGGTTCGCGCCAAATATGATCCGTTGGTAAAAAAGTTGCCCGCTCACATCACATTGGTATTGCCGGAGCCTGCAGGACTACTAAGCGATCAACTATTTAATCAACTGCCTGAATCCGATTTAAAAGCGCTTTCAGAACTGACTTTTGTCGAAATAGTAGCTTACGATGATCGTTATCTTTGGCTTATGCCGGACAAAGACTCTGCTGAGAAAATCCGACTGTGGCGAGATCATTACGTTGGTAAACTTGAAAAACACACTCAAGGGGATGAATTTGAGCCCCACATCACCCTCGGCTACATCCCTAGAAAGACCACACCCGAAGATGCCCTCAGCTTTGCAAAGGGCCTAATCAACCTTCCGGTAACGCTCAAATTCAGTCGCCTCTTGCTTGAAGAATTTGAAGAAAATCAAATTTCGAAGCCGATTAAAGAACTTAATATTTAGTCAGCGTCCTATTTTTCGATCGGAGTCACTTTCCAATGACTCATCGTGCACTCAATGGGTAACCGTACAATCCTGCGGTTAATCGCTGTAGTCACAAATCCATAGGCAGTGCTACCCCCGCCGGCTTCATCATGAGTCTCAACGACCGATAGTGTTGTCTTTGGCTTTTTTGAGCTGCAATCCACTTTTCCGGGAAATTCGTGTTCAACGTCACAAACGACCATGACGGATTTAAAAGTCAATGGCGGTGTTTGGGTAAGATCGGTGAGATCTAACCGACGGCGAACAGTGTCGTCGTTGGGGATAGATTCTGTCACCCGGATGGAAAACGCCCCGTAAGCGGGATCACTGTTCGTACAGTCAAGTAGAGCCACGCGAACCTGGGCTTGGGCTATGGCGCCAACAAAAATAATGGGTAATGCCAGCGTAAAAGTAGATTTCATCTCTCGGTACCTCTTTGAGTCAGTCTTTAAAAAAGCAGACTCAAAGCAAAAAGAGGACCAAGGTTAATTTAATTTGGTGCGCCCTTAGAATGCTTTCCGGAAGGTTCGTTGGCAATCGTTACATCAGTTTTGATTTTTTTCATCAAATCAACAGTGATGGCGACGGCCTCTTGAATGGCAGGCTGATTAAGGTACTCAGCCTCCTTATCGGTTTTCGACTTCTTTTTGGCTTTTTCTTTCTTGTTCGTTTCTTCGGTCTTTTTCATGATCTCGGCAATTTTAACTATGCCTTTTTTTTCTTCGGCCTCTTTGGCCTCTTTTTCAATCTTTGCAAATTCGGCATCTTTTTTGGTTCGCTGTGCCGACTGCTTTGCTAACTCCTGAAGTATCGAATCTGATAATGGCGTATAGCGATTTTCCCCTGTCTCCTCGTTAGCCTCCTGAGACAAAAATGCTGGAATGCTTCTGTGGGGAAGAGCGTAGTCCAATGACATTTCGCTAAACTCTTTTGAAACATAGGGGCTTGGAATTTTGATATCAGAGAGAACACCTTGCTCTTGTGTTGAAGTTCCGCTGGGCGTGAAGAACATGCCCGTGGTTACTTTAATGGCTCCCATGTTCTCGCGAAGTCGCAAAACCGCCTGAACACTTCCTTTTCCGAAGGTATGATCAGAACCGACAATGACGGCACGCTTGTAGTCTTTCAATGCTCCTGCCACGATTTCTGATGCGCTGGCGCTTAATCGGCTGGTGAGCACCACCAGCGGTCCGTTGTAGGCCACGCTGCTATCTAAATCAGCAAGAAGATTAACTCGGCCATCATCTTGAGTGGCCACGACGTTACCTTTTTTAATAAAAAGTCCCGCGATCTTTTGGGCTTCTCCCAATACGCCGCCACCATTTTTTGAAAGGTCAAGCACAAGCCCATCTACTTTTTTTGCTTTTGCTTCAAGTACGAGCTTTCTCACGTCTTCAAAACAACTCCTACCACCGCCCTCTGAATCGGCGTAAAACGAGGGTAAGTTGATGATTCCGATTTTGAGTTTTTGATCGCCCACTTTCTTTTCGATAAATGAAAGTTTTGCGGCTTCTTCTTTAAGATCGATTTTGTCTCTAAGAAGTGAAATCGTAAATCTCTTGGTGGTTTTACCTTGGCGAAGAATGCTCAAGGTGACTTTAGAACCCTTTTTCCCCCGGATAAGCTTCACCACATCCCGAAGCGGCATATCGATGACGGTGACAAATTTATCTGAGGTTCCTTGGGCAACGCCAATAATCTTATCTTTGGGCTCGAGTTCACCTGAACGTTCCGCAGCACCGCCAGGAATCAAATTTTCAATGACCGTATAGCCGTCTTGGCTGCTGAGGGTTGCACCGATGCCTTCAAGCGAAAGGTTCATTGAGATCAAAAAGTCATCGTAATAGTCTTTTGACAAAAAGTTAGAGTGCGGATCGAGACTTGAGGCAAACGCGTCGATGGCTTGATTATAAAGATCGTCCTTTTTTTGTTCTCTCAGGTGCTTAAGAACAACCTCATAGCGATGTTCTAAACTTTTCAGCGCCTCTTTCAACTTCATATCGTTGGAAAGATAATTAGACATCTGGAAGTGAATGAACTTTGTCTGCAGATCTTCAAGCTCTTTACGGTCTTTTGAATAGCCCCGTTTTTCTGGGTCCATCAAAAGTGTGATATCTTCCTTAAGTTTAAAATCCTTAGTCAGGCTCTTTTTGGCAAACTGCACAGCTTCTTCAACGCGCTTCTCATAAATCTTTCTAACCGCTTCAAGGTCTTCGCATTTTTTGTCGCGCAGCTTTGCGTACAATCCCGAGAGTAGAGACTTCATTTGAGTGACGTCAGATTCCATCAAATAAAGTTTGGAAGGGTCGGTGGCCTTAATAAATTGCTGAATCGTTCGCTCTTCAAGCTCTGGAGTTAGTTTCTTCTGGCTGTAATGTTGCTCCAAGAACAGGTTCATCACTGGGAAGATTGTCCCGCAGTCAATTCCTGCCGAAGCTGCGTTGGCTTGGAACGAAATAAACAACAATAATGAAACTAGAAATTTCACCGGTGAGCATCCTTTGTGAGAGTCGACATCCATTCTCTTAAGGATACGGAACGCTTGAGTTTTAGTCAAATAAGGTCAGCTGTTCGTCGGTTACATCCGTTTGGCTCACCCCGTCGACATGGACCTCTTGCTTTAATAGGCGCCCGCCATGGGTATCGATGACAAAGAACGAGTTCTGGGGATAACGACGTTTGAGCTCAGACATGGCTTCAACAATAAGCTTGAGATTGGTCGGGTCGTCGTCGCTCATACCGAAGCGATGATGGGGATTAAACCCATAAACTTGAAAAGCCTTTTCTACACTCTGCAGTATGGCCAAGTGTTTTAACTTGCTCGCGTGCCACTCTGCGTTAGAGTCTCCCAAAGCATAACGAGTTTCGAGGTGACTAACTGGGTAAATGCTCAAGTAGTTAGGAGTCTTTGTAATGTGGCCTCGTTTTTTTAAAAGCTGAATCCCGCCTTTGATTGTTCGTGGATGATGACCTCTCGCCGTGATGATTGAAAGAGGCCGCTGATTGTGGACCGCGTGCCAAAAAAACTGCCAGCTAGGCCCTTTCCAAGCCGGCAGAGGCTCGTTAAGCACTCGCAAAACATCTTCCACTAAGGGCTGCTTTTTCCCCAGCAAGCGTTGTAGCAGGGAAATTCTTTGTTGCCGAAACCGACGAAAACTTCCGAATTGAGGATCCAATCTCAGTTCGTAATCTCTCCACTCTCCTTGCTTTCCGATCATGGGGCCGATCAAGGCAAATGAATGAGTGTTCACCTCTTTCTCAGCACCGGTCATTTTATGAAAAACATAAAGTGGTGTGGGCAGGATCATGACGTTGTCGTCAAAATCAAAAAAATAAAAACTGCGACCACCCTTGTGAAGATTTCGATCGGGAGTGCGGGGCGTATGAAGCCCAAACTCTAACTGCCTAGGATTCATTCAACTCCGGGTCCTAACATTTTTTCGGGCTTCATAATTTTATCAAACGATGGACCGTCTAAAATCTTTAGGGCCATTGCCGCCTCACGAAGCGTCGAACCATCCGCATGAGCCTTCTTGGCTATTTTCGCCGAGTTGTCATACCCGATATGAGGATTCAAGGCCGTCACCAGCATTAGTGACTCGTCCACGTATTTTTTAAGTTGCTCTTTTCTTGGCTCAATTCCATCAGAACAGTGCTCAACAAAATTCACAGCCGCATCGGCCAACAGCCTCACGGACTGCAAAAAGTTGAAGATGATGACTGGCTTATAAACATTGAGCTCGAAGTTTCCTGAAGCACCGGCGAATTTTATTGCCGTGTCATTTCCCATGACCTGAACGCAAACCATGGTCATGGCTTCGCTTTGAGTGGGGTTGACTTTACCAGGCATAATCGAACTTCCCGGTTCGTTTTCTGGAATAGTGATCTCTCCAAGCCCACATCGAGGTCCACTGGAGAGCCAGCGAATGTCATTGGCAATTTTCATAAAGGCGCAAGCGATTGAGTTCAACGCCCCAGAGGCAAAAACAAGGGCATCGTGGGCGGCTAGCGCTTCAAACTTATTTGGAGCACTCACGAAAGAAAGTCCGGTGAGTTTAGCAATTTTTTCGGCCACTTTTTTTGCAAATTGCGGATGCGTATTCAATCCTGTGCCAACGGCCGTTCCGCCTTGGGCGAGCTCGAGAAGACCCTTGAGCGCCAACTCCAAACGTGCCACACCGTTGTCAATTTGAGTGACGTAACCAGAAAATTCTTGCCCCAAAGTCAACGGAACAGCGTCTTGCAGGTGAGTTCTTCCGATCTTGATGATGTCGTTAAATTCTTTGGATTTTTTGTGAAGCGATTCTCTAAACACCTTGAGCGCCGGTATGAGCTTATGGGTGATTTGTTCGCAAGCGGCGATATGCATGGCCGTCGGAAAACTGTCATTTGATGATTGTGACTTATTGACATCGTCATTGGGATGCACGGGCTTCTTGGAGCCCATTTCACCGCCAAGAATTTCAATGGCCCGATTAGAAATGACTTCGTTGGCATTCATATTGGTTTGAGTGCCACTTCCGGTTTGCCAAACGACTAGGGGAAAGTGTTCGTCAAGCTTGCCCTCGATGACCTCATCGGCCGCTTGGCAAATGACCTTGGCCTTTTTTTCGTCTAAGACTCCTAGCTCCTGATTGGCCAGGGCCGCTGCCTTTTTAAGAATTCCCAGAGCTCGAATCATCTCTCGCGGAAAGCGCTCACCGCCGATTTTGAAATTTTGAAGACTTCGCTGGGTCTGTGCCCCCCAATATTTATCCGAAGGAACATCAATTTTTCCCATGGAGTCTGATTCAGTGCGCATGTTTTTACCCATATCCGCTCCTTTAAAGTTGCAAGCTCCCGAAACCTCATTGATATTCTGTCTTTCATGGCATTGCAACATCCCATCCCTAAACGGCTCATTACAATAGCCGATCTGGTCGTTTTTGTTCTTGTGGGAGCCGCTATTTATGGAGTGGTGGCCACGGGACGTTTATGGCGCGAAGATTTTCACCCCCTCACTGAAATTGACCTCAGCGTCCAAGCGCTTCCCCTGTACGTCCTTTATTCAGCTATGCGGGGGCTCGCAGCCTACGCCCTGTCGCTTATCTTTACTTTTTCCGTCGGCTACCTGGCCGCAAAGAACAAAACGGCAGAAAAGTTTATTCTACCTCTATTAGATATTGGACAGAGTATTCCCGTGCTGGGCTTTTTGCCGGGATTGGTGCTCGGACTCATATCGATATTTCCCAATACCAATATGGGTTTGGAGTTGGCAGCCATCATCATGATATTTACAAGCCAAACCTGGAATATGGCGTTTTCGTTTTATGCCTCGTTAAAATCCATTCCGCCCGATCTTTACGAAGCCTCTCAAATGATGGGTCTATCGGGGTGGCGAAAATTTTGGAGACTTGAGGTTCCGTACAGTGCGGTCAACCTCGCATGGAACAGCATTATTTCAATTGCCGGCGGATGGTTTTTCTTAAGCGTTTGCGAAGCCTTTACGTTAGGAAACAAAGACTTCAGACTTCCCGGAATCGGCTCTTACATGGCCGTCGCGTTTAACCAAGGTCGCACCGATGCCATTATTTACGGCATTGTCGCTATGCTCGCGCTCATCATTCTTTTTGATTTGATCTTATGGCACCCCCTGATGTCGTGGGTGAGGCGCTTTCAAATTGAGGAATCTTTGGGACTTGATCCAACAGAGCCTTTGATGCTCTTGTTTTTAAAAGATTCGCGGATCATCCGCTGGCTTAAGAATTTCTATCGACGACGAAGACTTTTAGCCTTAGAGGCGCGACTCAAAAAAGCAACGGCTCCCGAAACACAGTCACCGCTCGATGCTCAAGTTCGGGCCGTGAAAAAACAAGTTCCAAAAATATTAAAAGCCGTACTCGTGATTGTGCTGATCTTCTTTTCGCTGATTTTGTTTGATGGAATCGCAAAGCTCTTTCAAACGCTTATTCAAATTCCAGGGGGCACCTGGGCCCAACTCCTTGGGTCTGCGAGTCTGACTCTTTTAAGAGTCACTGGCGCAGTTTTATTGAGCGCTGCTTGGGCCGTGCCGTTTGGAATTTGGCTCGGGCTGTCGCCTCATCGAATCCGAATTGCACAGCCGACCATCCAGATCCTAGCTTCTTTTCCGGCACCGATGATTTTCCCCCTGGCCATTTCAATTTTAGACCGTCTCTATGTTCCGTTTGGAATCAGTTCCATGTTTCTCATGGTCTTGGGAGTTCAGTGGTATGTTCTTTTTAACGTTCTGGCCGGTGCGATGCGGATATCTAAAGAGTTGCAAGACAGTCTCTTGCTTGCAGACGCCTCACCGATTGATCGATGGAAGCATCTCTATCTACCCAGTATCTTTCCGGCATTGGTGCCAGGATTAACAGCCGCCGCCGGCGGCGCTTGGAACGCGAGTATTGTCGCCGAGTATATTTCATTTAAAGGAACTCTCCATTCAACTCGAGGATTAGGTTCGGAAATTGGAATAGCCGCCGCCAATGGTGAATTTGCCACTTTGGCCGCAAGTCTCACGCTCATGGTCACCATTGTCGTTGTATTGAATCGCACTTTATGGGCAAGCCTCTATGATTTGGCCGAAAAACGTTTTAGGATGGACTACTGATGTCGCATTTTGTTGAGCTATTAAATGTTTCTAAGAATTTTACTCTCGACTCGGGTGCCGAGATTCGAGCGCTTAAAGATATTAATCTCAAAATTGAGTCAGATAATGTGGTTGCCCTTCTCGGCCCTTCGGGCTCGGGAAAATCCACGTGCCTAAGACTTATGAGTGGGCTGCTCGCGCCAACGGCCGGGCAAGTGCTCGCCAACGGACAGTCCCTTGAAGGACCAAACTTTGATGCCGCCCTTGTGTTTCAGCAATTTGCACTTTTTCCGTGGGAAACTGTCTTCCGAAATATTGAAATGGCCCTCAAACCCTTAAGGTTGACAGAAAAAGAGGGTCGCGAACGGGTCAAGAAGGCGATTGACCTTGTCGGTCTTGAAGGATTCGAAGAAGCCTACCCCCGCGAACTTGCTGGCGGCATGAAACAACGGGTGGGAATTGCTCGCGCTCTTGTTATGCAGCGACCACTTTTGTTTTTGGATGAACCATTTAGTTCTTTAGATGTTCTAACCGCGGATACACTTCGCACTGAGATGATTAATATTTGGCAGGCCAAGAACACCGCTGTTAAGACGATGGTGCTTGTCACACATAATATTATCGAGGCCGTTTATATGGCCCGTCGCATTCTCATCATGTCGTCAAATCCAGGAGTGATTCGCGCCGAAGTTATCAATGATCTTCCCTATCCAAGAGACGAGCAGACCCCTGGGTTTAGGAGAATGGTTAACCGCATTCACGAATTGATTGCCGAAACCCTGATTCCCGATCAGCCCGTTGGCGCGGGCCTTTCTTCGGCTCCAACCAAAATCACACGAGAGCCGCCCATAGAGCCCATGCCCGCCGTGCAAATTGGAGCAGTGATAGGTCTAATCGAAACCATTTCAGATCAAGGTGGTCCGGCCGATATTTTTGAATTGTCTCAAAAGATTGAAAAAGATTACGGCTCGACACTCTACATGGTTAAAGCCGCTGAGCTGTTAGATTTAGTGGATACACCCAAACACCTGGTCATCTTAACAGAACTCGGACGAAAGTTCTCAGAAGGCGATATCAACGCGCGCAAACGAATCTTGCACGAGCTTTTTGGTGGCCTCAAAATAGTTCAACTCACCACCAATCTCTTGAGAGCAGAAGAAAGTCTTCGCATTCCCATTGAAACTTTAGAAACAAGAGTTGCCGAATGGTTGCCAAACGAAAACCCACACGAAATCGTAGAAACTCTCGTGGCCTGGGGGCGATTTGCAGAGTACTTCGGATACAACGATGACGCAAAAGAGCTCTACCTTGACGTCGGCCAAGAGGCCACCTGATGAGGCTTTAAAATCATGGCGCGCGACACACTAGATCTCCATGGAAAGAAAACTGATGAAGTGGAAGATCTCGTTGACCGCTTTTTAATGAACGCTCAAGAGCAACACCTCAAACGCATTCGTATTATGACGGGCAAAGGCACTGGAGCCGTTCGCAACGTCGTTACCAAATACCTCAAGCTGGGCGGCTTTCCATGGAAGTACGAAAAGCTCTCAAATGGAAAAGACAACGAAGGAGTTCTTGTAGTATTTTTGGACTGAGTGCTAAGCTCTAAGCCATGTCTGTTCTTAAACTGATCAAAACAAAAAGAATGTGGATCACCGGGCTGTTGGGATTCGGCAGTGGCTTGCCGCTGCTTCTCACGGGCTCCACCCTTCAAGCGTGGCTCACTGATGACGGCGTAAGCCTTAGCCTCATTGGCGCCGCTACCCTATTAGGACTTCCCTATACGCTTAAATTTTTGTGGGCTCCCTTTCTTGACCGATTCTCACCACCCATTCTAAAAGGCCGGCGCGGTTGGATTGTCACTTTTCAAATCCTAACCGCCCTAGCACTTATCGGCCTATCGACGTGTCGACCAAAAGAATCTCTCTGGGGAATTGTTATTGTTTCTTTTCTCATAACTTTTTTTAGCGCATCCCAAGACATCGTTGTCGACGCTTATCGTCGCGAGTTACTTCCAAAAAATGAACTGGGGCTGGGCTCGTCGTTCTACGTTTTTGGCTATCGAGTGGCTTTACTGATCGCCGGTGCTTTTGCCCTTTTTCTCGCCGATCAAATGGCGTGGCCTGATGTTTATATCATCATGGGAGTATTAATGGGGGCGATGATTATTGTGACCGTTTGGTCGCCTCAACCGACAGATCAGATACAACCCCCAAAGTCCATTTCAGAGGCCGTCATTCAGCCGTTCAAAGATTATCTGAGCAGGCGCGGTGCCACAGAGATTCTTGTATTCATTCTTTTCTATAAGCTTGGAGACAACATGGCGCTGGCCATGACCACACCCTATGTTTTGAAACTTGGCTACACCAAAACCGAATATGCGGCGCTGGCTAAAACCGTAGGGCTCGCGGCGCTCATTGTCGGCGGATTCGTCGGTGCTGCCTTAATGGAAAAGCTCGATATGAAAAAAAGCCTTTTTTATTTCGGAGTTTTACAAGCGCTTTCCACAGCAGCCTTTTCTATTCTCGTTGTCTTGCCTCTCGATCGTACAGCATTGGCCTCAGTCATGATCTTTGAAAATCTGACCGCCGGAATGGGAAGCACGGCGTTTTCAGCATTCATGTTGGGAATTACCACAAAGAAATTTTCTGGAACCCAATTTGCGCTTTTAAGCTCTTTGATGGGTGTTCCTCGCGTGATTTTTTCATCGTATACGGGAGTTTTAGCCGAAAACTTAGGCTGGTTTTGGTTTTTCTTAACTTGCAGCTTTGTCGCCGCCCCTGGAATTCTAATGGTTTTACGCTTTGACAGATGGCAAAAAGAATCGGTAAATCCCTAATCCATGGAATCACAACCTAAAAACTCGTTCTACTCGATCACTCCCGATGTGATTTTGACCTCGGTCGAAACCGTCGGTCGAAGATCAACTGGTCGATGGATGGCTCTCAATAGCATTGAAAATCGGGTTTTTGATGTAGAAATGGATGATAGCGAACGCCTCATCATAAAATTTTATAGACCGGGACGTTGGACCGAAGATGCCATCAAAGATGAACATGACTTTATTAAAGACCTTGAAGAAGCTGAGATCCCGGTTGCCGCCCCGTTGCTGCTTCCCCACGGAAGCACGGTCGGAGTCACCAATGACCAAGTTTATTTTTCTGTTTTTCCAAAAAAACGCGGAAGGTCGCCGCAAGAATTAGAATCGAACCAGCTTCAATGGCTGGGTCGTTTCATTGCTCGCATGCATGTCGTTGGTGAAAAGCGTCAGGCTCAGCACCGCTTAAGGCTTTCAGTCGACCATCATATCCGAACGACCCTAAAAATACTTAAAGAAGGCCAATGGCTGGCGCCCGAGATTAAAACCCAGTACGCCGATTGTGCCGAAACAATCGCCGAGAAAATTGAACCTCTCTTGGCCAAACAGCCTGTGTTTAGAATTCATGGCGACTGTCACCTGGGAAATCTCTTGAGCAATCAGGACGGATTTTTCTTCGTTGATTTTGACGACATGATGAACGGCCCAGCTCTTCAAGATTTGTGGCTCTTGGTTAACCGCGCCGGCGATGAAGCACAGAGGTTTTGGCAAGATCTCCTCGATGGATATCGCCAATTTAGGGAAATTGGCGATGTGGACTTCAAGCTCATAGAAGGTCTTAGAGCCATGAGAATTGTGCATTACTCCGGTTGGATTGCACGCCGTTGGGACGACCCGTCCTTTCCTCGGCTATTTCCAGATTTCGGGTCATTCAAATATTGGTCTCAAGAGATGGAAGCACTCGAGCGAATTAGACGCCAGCTGTAGCAGCCCGTTTCAAGTCCAAAGTCTAGTCTTTGAAAAAGTGTCAGCTTTCGAATTTGTCTAAAGTCCTGACGATTCTTTATTAGCGAATGAAGTTCAACTACTTAGCAATATTGATTCAACACTCACTAGACTTTTGACACATTTTCTTAAAACTTTCCTTCAATACAGACGGGACTGAGGGCGGGCACCACAATTGCTCTATTGGAGATTGGGTTCATGTGTCAGTTGTGGGGGACCTCTTTGAAACACCTAGTTCGTACGCTCGGAATCGTCGGGGCTTTTGCTTTTGCACTCGCATGTAGCGATGTAAAACTCACCCGTCCTGACAACTACATCGCTGCCGGTCAGTCGCAAGCGATCGTTGGCAGTCTGCCTCAGGCATCGGTTCCTTCAAATGAGAGACTGATCATCATTCTAGACATGAGTAATTCAGCCGTTCGAGGATCCTGTCCCGATGAGGTTGATGATCCTCGTTTTCCTTCAGAAGAAACCAGCCCCTGTGGATCAGGATTTGATAACAAAGGCGATAGGTTTACCTGGGCTCAAAAATGGATTGATGATTTTGCTTCGGCAGGCTTGAGTGACTTCAAAGTGATGCTCGTGCCCTTTGCTGGCGGAGACGCCTCGTATCCACAAGATCAAACAGACATTCAAAACATGATTTTTCAAAACTCGGCGGGAGCAAAAGCCTATTTAAATATTTTGAAACAAAGGCATGACAAGGCAGCAGCCAAATTCAATGCCGGGCAAGGCACTCCTAACGACAGTCTTGGAACAAGCATATTCCTTCAAGGTTTAGACTATGCTCATACGGTTTTGGACGCCGAACTTTCTGCATTAGGCGGAAAGGCGCACGATACTAAGTTTGACATCGTTGTCGTCAGCGATGGAATTCCGACGCCTCGACAAAAAGACTACGACATCATACTTGGGCCATGTCTCGAAACTGAGAGGCGCTTAGCCGAAGGCACCCGACCGTGCACCGATTCGGGCGATGATTTTGCGTGTCGTGTTTGTGAACCGTATATCTCAGCTGTTAAGCGTAATCTGGGTGATCCCATGCTGAACAATCCGGATCAAGTATGGCTTAAGGCTTTAGGCCTTTCTGGGCTGGTTAGAAATCGGGGCTTTGGAGTTTCAAGACTCACGTTGAAGCTCACCCAACCTCACCCTGAATTTATTGACGTCAATCGCAATCGTCCAATTGAAGAACTGGCCGACCCCCGCAATCAAATTGCGGAGATAAACTTGCTTCGCTATCTGGCAAATAAAATGAATTTGATTGTTCAGCAGTCATCAACTGACGAGCCGCCATTTAGATACGACGGATTTTCAAGTGGTGGAAAAACATATCGCCTGAGTGATCACATCGTTGTCAATCTCAATGGCCGCGTCAATGCAGCTGGCAAGCTTGTAGTCGACAGTGACGGCGATGGCTTAGATGATATTTCAGAAACCTCGGCAGGGCTGGACGCGAAGAAAAGCCGCACTAACGGCTATTGCTTGGATGGAATCACCCATATTTTTGGTTGCAAGCAATTGGGCTGTCGTCCCGAAGTCGATACTGACGGAGATGGACTTAATCAATGTGAAGAGGATGTTTTAAGTCTAGATGACGGTCGGTTTGATTCGGATGGCGATGGCATCCCCGATCTCTATGAAGTTTATTATTCAACTCGCCTTCTTCAAGATGATCGTCGTCTTGACGACAGCGCCGATGGAATATCAAACAAGCAAGCTTTCTTAAAAGGTGCCGTTGCCCAAGCGGACCTTAAGGTCGCTAAAGAAAGTTCTCTGATCTCATCGGAACTGCGCTATTTGGGAGACAAGAACGGGCAAGCCCAGTACTCGCTCGTGATTAAAAGCATTCCGCTTGTGGCCACCACTGCCGTCAACGATAATTTTGAACTTTTTCGCTCAGAGTCTCTGGATCCTCTAACCAAAGTTTCAGACGGAATGAAGCTCACGGGAACGGCTCACGGCCCTGCAGTTAATCAAATCATCATTATTTTAAAAGCAGTTTCAATCAAAGACCCTGAGGATGTTGTTTATTTTATGAAACGTGTGGAAGGGCAGTTTGGGAAAAGCTCCTTGCCGCCTATTAGTTTTAGCACCTTTGTGCAGATGTATTGAGGCTCAAAGTGGTTCACATAAAGCAAAACATATTCATTCGATTGATGATGTGCCTCTCACTATTAGCTTTTGCCTCTGCTTGTTCTGATATTCGCTTGGCCAAACGAAACATTTCCACCTACTCCGTGAATGACGGGCTCAAAGGTAGTTTTTGCGCCCAACCACCGCTGAGCACCAGCACGCCGATGAAGGTGGTGTTCTTAATTGATATGTCGTTATCAAACATTGGGCGCATTACTGACGGCGGAGCCTTCGATCGAAGCCAAGCCACGGATCCAACGGCAGTTAGAATTCAAAAGGCGATCGATTACATCAATAACTGCAGTGGAACAAGTGCTAACAAGTTTGCGATCATTGGATTCAGCGATACTATTTTAAACAATCCGCCAACCAACGATCGATGCCGATTCTTCCGAGATAAAAATACTGCACTTAATGACCTCAATGTTCTCAAAAATCAACAGACAGCAGCCAATGCGCAGCCAACTGGCGTGATGCAAACGACTTACTATTCGGCGGCTTTTGACTGTTTGGACACGTTAGTACGCGAAGATATTGGCAATACAGATCCAAGACTTCTTAAAAGCCAATTCTACACTTCGTTTTTCTTAACAGACGGAGCTCCTACGACTCAAAATGGAGAGCCCATTCCAACCAACCAAGCTTTTCAGTACGCCAACAAAGTGAAGTCGACTGCGTTTAATGCCAAGCAAGCCACTGGCGGCTTTTTGCTTCAAAGCGTTTACTATGGAAATTTAGATTACGGAACAGCTCAACAATTTTTAGATCCGATTTCTCAAGCTGGTGGGACCACCGGCACTATCAAAATTGATGATCTTTCTCGCATTGATTTTTGCACTTTAGCACGCTCACCCATTCGAGTGCCTTACAACATCACCCAATTCGCAGTTATCAATGCAACCGCTCATATGAAAAATCAGGCCTTGCTGCCCGACTCCGATGGTGACGGAGTCATCGACTCTGAAGATGGCGCTCCGACCAATCGTCGCGGATCTTCGATTTTAATCGACGCCGTTTGTAAACTTATGGGTCCTGGATGCGCTAATTTTATTCCCACCAGTTGTGATGCTACAAAAGTAGATCCGTTTTTTGGATTAAGTGAATGCGACCGAGAGGCCATGTCCTTGGCCGGAGTGCACGATCAAGATTTGGATGGTATTCCAGACTCCGTAGAAATTCTCAAGGGCTCACTACCGTTGACTTACGACGCCGACCAACAAAGCGGAGACGGTCTTACGTTAATAGAAAAAATTCGCCGAGGACGACAAGTTTACTTCTATGAAAACAAAATTCCTGAAGCCATGGAGATGCGCTACAAACTTCAGCCTATCGGAGCTGGATCTTGTGGAGCTGGAGGAACCGAGTGGTCTTTTGATGTTTTCGGTAATCCCCTTGTTCCAACTCTAGCCTACTCAACTTCAAATGCTAACGAAAATGAGTTTATGGGCCATGCGGCCAACGAAAATGTTTTGCTGGTTTATTACTTTGCTCAACCGGTGAATTCATCGTTACTCGGAACTCAGGTTTACGTTTCTCGCCCATTACGAATGAAATACGGATCAAAAGACGGAATTTATCTGCGCCCCGGTGATTTCAGACTTGTAGGCGAAATTCCCACAAGGTAGGAATATAGAATATGAAGTTTTTGATTTTCGTCATTCTCGCCACAACTTACCTTATGTTACCTCAGCCATTACTGGCTCAAGCACCAAAGTGTTTAAGAATCGAAGGAAAGACTTATTGCCCTCCTTCAACGGAACCGGAAATTGGCCCCTGTCGCGATTGCAAATATTGCCGCGGCGATATTTTTACCTTTACTCGCGCTGATACCGAAATGAGCTGCCGCCCATGCGTTTGTGGCGTGGATTGTCCCCCAGGACCTGGTGGCGAAGGCTGTGGCCAAAAGGAATTTTGCGAGCCTAAGTCCTGCAAGCTTGTACAGGCTGAATGTTACCGTGATGTCGTTACCAAACCTGGAATTCCAAACGGCAAGAAATGCAAATGCCCACCACCACCAGACGGCTATCAACTTTGTGACAAGCCCCAATGCCGACCTGATGAAAGATGCAAAATCTAAAATAAGATTCGAGTTTTAATGCTCGTTGGAAGGGCTTTAATGCGCTCTTTCACTTTTTCAGCGACGCGCTGGTCAAGATCAACAATCAAATAGCCAATATCTGAATCCGTTGACAAGAACTGACCCTGAATGTTGGCCCCTTCATCTGAAATGATGCTGTTGATGTCTTTGAGTACACCCGGAACGTTTTTATGGACGTTTAAAATCCGATGCACTTGGGTTTGAACGGGCAAATCCACTTGAGGAAAGTTGACACTCCCCGTGGTGCTTCCTCCATTAATGTATTTTGTTAAAGAGGTCGCCACTTCGACACCGATGTTCTGCTGAGCTTCTTCGGTGCTTCCCCCAATATGCGGAGTCAAAATAACGTTAGCCATGCCTTGGAGCGGGCTTTTGAATTTTTCATCGTTTGATTCGGGCTCTACCGGAAACACATCAACGGCGGCGCCTGCCAAATGTTTACTTTTGAGCGCGTCCGCCAATGCCTCCACATCCACCACAGTTCCACGACTTGCATTAAGCAAATAGCTTCCCTTTTTCATTTTCTTAAGCTGTTTTTGGCTGATTATATTTTTTGTTTGCGGAGTTTCAGGGACATGGAGGGTCACGAAATCCGAAACTTCAAGCAGGTCGTCTAGCGTTTCGACTTGGTGACTGTTCCCCATAGGCATTTTTGTGATGATGTCGAAGTACTGAACCTTCATCCCGAAACTTTCAGCGAGCACACTCACTTGAGAGCCAATATGCCCATAGCCGACAATACCTAAGGTTTTGCCACGGACTTCATAACATCCTGTAGCCGCTTTATTCCATTGACCCAAGTGGGTCCCGGCATTTCGATCACCAATCTGTCGGGACAGCATCACCACTTCGGCCATGATGAGTTCTGCAACACTTCGCGTGTTGCTAAATGGCGCATTGAAAACGCAAACGCCGCGCCTTTTGGCCGCAGACAAGTCAATTTGATTGGTTCCAATGCAAAAAGCACCAACACTCAGAAGTCTGGGTGCATTCTCAAAAAGTTTCTTAGTCAATTGGGTTTTGCTTCGAATTCCAAGAACATGTACGTCTTCGATTCTTTTGAGCAGTTCACTTTCTGAAAGTGCCTGCTTCACGCCCTCGACGTCGTACCCCTCTTTTTTAAACATTTCATGGGCTCTGGGATGGATATTCTCCAAAAGCAAGATCTTGATCTTTGATTTCGGAAACGAAGTCTTTTTTGGGACCGCTGGATGCATATTTTTTCTCCCGTGACGTGAACGCACACACGATACCCTCAAACTTCATACACGGTCAACGGTCAGACCCATCAAAACATGACAAACGTCTGGTGGGTTACGCAGCGCGCGCGTGTTGACCCAAACCCTCACCTTGTTTACCCTAGAGAAATGCTGCTCGGACAAAAACTCGCCATGACGGTTAACTCAAACTCCAGCCGTCCGATGTTTCGTTATCTTGCTAAGTCGCAGACCTACAAAGAAGCTTATAGCTACATCAACCGCTATTCATACTTTCTGCAAAACGAGATCATGCATAACAAGAAAGTTCTTGTTTACATGTCGAACTGTCCCCATTTGGCCTATACGTTTTTTGCATTGGCCAACACAAAAAACATCGCCATCATCGTCGACCCCAATACGCCTGATCCAAAAGTTGTCGATAAAATAAAAGACATGGCCATCGACGTGATCATTGTCAGCGATGATTACCTTCAGCGCATGAAGGATATGTGCAAGAACAACAACATCATGATTCCCATTATTCAGTGCGAAGCCCGCCGCTGGGGTGAGTATGACAACACCTACCGTTTGCCCCCAGGGATGTCGGCTGCCGACAATGACGTAGTGGCAATTTTCGAAACTAAGGGAACTTCCGGAAAGCCGAAGCTCGTTCCGTGGACTCACGACATGATTCAACAGGCGTGCCTTGTTTTACGTTCCGCCTATCGAGCCGGACCCACAGATACTTTTTTCGTTTATGGCGCCAGCCTTTCAGATCCATTTTACTTCTTGCATGGAATGCTTTTTCCGCTCATTCACGGCTCCGGAATTTTAATCACCGACATTACATCCCCTGAAGATTTGTTCAAAGAATTGATGGAAGGCAAAGCCTCTCGAGTTCTCATGCGAGGTTCACAAATCGAAGAATGGTTTAATTCTTTCAAGGCCATAAATGTGAAACTTCCATTGGTGCGGTCTATAATTGCGCAATGTAGCCCCATGCGCCCAGGCCTTGACGAGTATATTCAAACTGAATTTAACTGCAAAATTCATCGCCTATACGGAAGTGTCGAGTCTTGTTGGGCAGTGGCCGCGCGCCAATTCGAAGAGCCAGAGCCGTTTGACAGTGTGGGGCAGTTTCTACCCGGAATCAAAACTCGAATCATAGATGAAAACGGTGACGACATTCCAGGTAACAAACCACAAATTGGACAGCTCATTTTATCTGGAAAAACCGTTTGCACTGCTTATGTCGACAACAAAGAGGCCACCAAAATGAATATGCGTGGCGCTTGGTTTTTCACCGGTGACTTTGTTTCGCAAGATAAGCAAGGGGTTGTTCGTTTCTTAGATCGTAAGGATAATATATTTCGCGTCGGACCCAACTGGATCATCCCACCCATGATTGAATCAAAGCTCTCTCAAATGCCCGGAGTCGACAAAGTCGTCATCATCGAAACCAAAGACGGGATCGGCAAATCGCAGGTCACAGCTATTATTGTGAAAAAAGCTGGCGTCGAAGTGAGCTCCCAAGATGTGCAAACTTATGCGGCCCAGAACCTGCCTGAGCATGAGAGACCAAAAGCAGTGGCCTTCTTTCCTGAGCTTCCGCTAGATGGACACGGCCAAATTAATAAATACAAGATCCGCTCTGAATTCAACTGATCCCCCCTTGACAGTTTACCCCCCAACTTCATACGCTAATAGTGATGAAGATCATTTTTCTCACTATCATTCTGGTCACCGTCGGATGCGTCTCCGATTCCACTCAGGAGAAGACCAATCAAAGAGAAGTCAGTTGGCCAAGCTCGCGCCAAATTGATAAATCTTTGTTAAGCCAGTTGAAGTATGAAATTCGCCGGGACCTGCGCAAAGTCAATGTCCCTGTCTTAGCTCTCAAAAGCGTTCAAGCTAAATCCATACTTACCAATCCGGATTTTTACTCATTCAATGTCGAGCAGTCGGGAATCCTGGTTCATTTGATGGCCAGCCGAAAACCCATGCTGACTGGAAATATTTTGATCGGAACCCGCGGACCCAACGAAGCTATTCGTACCGGCCAGGGTTTTATTGCCCGCACTGACATTAGCCAGTCGGCAACTTGGGATGAATTTGGGGCATCTTATTATTTAGAAGTTCAATGCAAGACGCTCACAGACAAGCGTTGTCAAAATCCTGAGCTAATCCGCCACTACCTTAACCAACTCGTTCTCATTGGCGGCGCCGCCTACTAGGACGTACGCTCCCAAAACTTTCAAAATGAATACGAGCCCTAGCTAGAATACTTTTCCCGGATTGAGGATGCCCTTGGGATCAAATATCGACTTGATCCCCTTCATGAGAGCAATTTCATCTGGCGTGCGTGTAAAGTGCAAAAAAGGCTTTTTCGTTAAACCGATTCCATGCTCGGCAGAAATGCTTCCACCATGGCGCTTCACCAATTCAAACATCGAAAGATCTGCTTTTTTTGCATATAAAAAGAAGTCTTCTTTGGTCATAGACGGCGGCTTAATAAAGTTCACATGCAAGTTACCATCGCCAATGTGACCAAAGTTTACAACTTCAAACCCCTTGTACTCTTTCTGTATGAGTCCCTCGAGTTCTTGGCAAAACCGCGTGATTCGAGACATCGGAAGACTGATATCATTTTTATGAGCGACCGTGAGCGCCGTGAGACTTTCCGCAATATTTTCCCGAAGGCCCCAAAACTGCTCGGCCTGTGTTGAAGACTGCGCCTGTACTCCATCCAAGATCAGCCCACTTTCAAAACCTTTCTCCATAAACTTTTCGAGATTTTCTAAATCGGCGTCGTGAGCTTTTTCAATTTCAACTAGAGCGTAATAAGGATGGTAATTCGAAAATGGATTGGGGAGATGCGTATGCTCTTCTACTTTTTTAAGGCCAAATTGCGTGAAAAATTCGTAGGCCGTGAGATTAAGCCTCATGGTTCGTGTGAGTTCAAATAGCTTCAGAACATTCTCCAAAGAATCCAAGGCAAACACGGAAACCAGCAAATCCTTTGGCGGTGCCGTGAGCTTCATGAGGCATTCGGTAATGACTCCCAGGGTGCCCTCGCTACCGACAAAGAGTTGGCGTAAATCCAGCCCCGTATTGTTTTTCACGCAGGCATTATCAAGTTCCAAAAGGCGCCCGTCCGCTAAAACGACCTTTAGACCCAGGGTCCAATCTCGAATCAAGCCATATCGAATGACTTTGATTCCACCTGCATTTGTGGCCACATTTCCGCCAATATGACTAGAACCGCTGGATGCGAAATCCACCGGAAAATAGAGCCCCTTTTCACTGGCTGCCTTTTGAAGCTGCTTTGTCACCACTCCGGCCTGAGCCCTGATGGTGCGCTCGGTCTCATTGATTTCCAAAATCTTATTCATGCGAGAAAGTGACAAGACGACTTCTTTCTGAGTGGCTACAGCCCCCCCGCTCAGGCCTGTTCGCCCCCCAGAAGGGACCACCGAAATTCCCTTTAGGTTGCAGTACTTAAGGGTTTCTTGGACCTCTTCCGTGGAGCCAGGCTGCAATATAAGCAAGGGATCCGGCGTAAAAGCCTTCGTATAATCCTTAGCAAGGCTATATTTGCTATCATCTGTAATTAAATGGGCCTTACCAACAATTCGCTCTAAGTCATTGATAACACTTGTCATATGGCAAGTGTTTATCAGGTTAACGGCATCTGTCAAAGCAATAGACACGCAAAATACCCAGGCCCCCATTTAATGAGGGCCCCAGGGGCACATCCTTCGCTCTTATGGGTGGGTGTAAAGGGAAACGGGAAAAAAGGGGGACTCAAATGAAAACAATTATTGGCTTAATCGCAGCCATCACGTTACTGACGGCAACTTCTGTAGAAGCAAAATCTAAATCATCAAAGAAGCGCTCGATTAGCTCGGTTTCAGCGCCACGCTATGTAAAGCTGGCCTCAAATAAGAAGTATCGAGTTGTAACTATAGATTTCGAAAAAGAACTGAATCGACCGGCAACCTCAAATCAGGATTCTGATGTGACGGTTCAATTAGCCGTCGATTCTCACTCTGGTCCTGGGCATTCGTTGGATAATGAGCTTCTGCTCTTGGAGGATGCGGGCCTCCCTGATATCGGAAGCACCAACTAAAAAAACAACTAAGTAAGGCATCTTGTGCCGGCGGGAGGTTGGAGTTCCTTCCCGCCGGTTCCTTTTTTAGAGCTTTTGAGCGGCGTCAATCTGAGCTTTTAATTGCTTCAATTTTTCATAGTACCGATGGGTTCGGATTCGAGCGTCCTTTGGTAAGCTTGTTTGTCCCATCACTTCGTTCAAAAGCGACTCCGCTGATTTTTTATCATCCAAAGCTAAGTGAACCCCGGCCAAAAGCGCAGCCACCCGAAGTCGATTATCTCCGTAAGAATACTGGAAGGCCTTTTTAGCTAGCTCCAAAGCTTCTTTCGGATTTCCCCATTCATGCATCATGCGTGCATGTTGGTAATAAAACGTGAATTCTTCGGGAAAGAGCTTTTCAAAACGGGAGTATTCGCGATGCGCCTGCTCTTGCTTTCCCGACTTCCACAAACAGTACAAACGATTAAGGTTGTGACCTCGCTCTCGATCCGCTTGAAGGCCTGCTTTTTTGATCAACTGTCCAAACTCCCATGCGGCCTGTCCGTAGGCTTGCGCGGAAGCCTTCGCATCTCCCATGGATTCGTATTGTTCGGCAATCACTGAATATAAATCGCCTCGATTCCATTCAGTTCCTTGAATCAATTTAGCATTTTTAAGTCGTTCCTTAGCCAAGCGAATGACTTCTAAATGATAGGCTCGTGCTGCTTCTGCGCCTTGTGTTTCTTCTGCTCCTTGAGCAACCAAGATGGATCGCTCCAGGGCTCTCTTGCTCTTGGGTTGCAACTCAAGGGCTTGCTTCAGAAGCTTTACGTATTGAATCTTCGCATCAGGATCTTTAGCTCGACTGGCAACTCCAAGCTGGGCTTCTAAAAGGTCGTCGTGCCCGGGATCTGATTTTTTCCATCCTTGCGATGCTTTCAAAAGGTAGGTCAACGCCTCCGAATATTCTTCGCGGCCAAGCAGAAGTTTTCCTAAATCGTGTGCGGCTCTTAATTCCCCGGCGTCGGCTCGCTTGCGAAGATTTGGTTCTGAATGCGCTTGATTTGCGAGAACAGCCGCCATCGTCTTTAGGAACTCAGGGCGCTCTCGAGCGCCGATTATCCGATTGAGCTCCTCACCTTTGTGGTCTGCAAAAATAATCGTCGGATAACCGGTCACTTTGTACTTAGATTTCAGCTCCCAACTGACTTCTTTATCAGCGTCAAGTTTCAAAAGCACAAATGAATCGGCAATTTTTCTAAACGAGGGCGATGAAAACACTTGCTCATCGAGTTGGTTGCACGGGGGGCACCAAATTCCAAAAAAATCGATGAGCATGGGCTTCTTAGTCTCGTTTGCTAGTTTCACAGCGGCAACGGGATCATTGACAATAAAGCCTTCGAATACAGAACTTGCTTGGGCCGTTTCTTTTTGTCCTTCGTAGTTTTTTGAGTTTCCCGCTCTCCATTTTCCGTTTTCACAAGAATAGGCCTTCCTGCGCTCAAGGCAGTAAGTTTTCTTGTCGTCACAAATAAACAACCTTGCTTCAACTGGCTGACACATATTGGTTTCACTGGGATATTGGACTTTGACGATATGGTCAGAAAATTCGAGTTTCCCCACTTCACCTTTAAGAGTGATGCGATTGGGTGATTCTTGATTGAAATGATGATTAAGCGGCGCCTGAAACTCAATAAGTCCAGCCTTTGTTTTTTGCTCCGAGAACTTGATGTCGGGTTCGTTCGCCGCAATCGCAAAGCTCATTAAAAGTGCCGTTATCATATGACTCCCTCCTCAAAGGTTTTGTGAGGATTTGATTCCTTTATCTGAAGTTTTGAATCGTGCGTAAAGTGATGTCCCCTCGTAGCGCTTCCCCGCAAGACGGCTAAAAACATCTTGGGCCGTAATATGTTGCTCCGTTGAATCTGGCACCCGCCTTTGCCAATGGCCGTCGGGTTGTAACACGCGCGCCTTTTGATTGTCTTGCAAGTAAGTCTCTAAAATCACTTTGGCTATAAATTCTTTCAGCTGAGAATCATTTACCGGAAATGCAATTTCAAATCGATTTTGAAGATTTCGATGCATCCAATCGGCACTCGACAAGTACACTAAATGGTCGCCACCATTTTCAAAATAATAAATGCGGCTATGCTCAAGATACCGGCCAACAATGCTCACCACTCGAATGTTTTCACTTAAGCCAGGAACTCCTGGTCTCAAAATACATGCGCCTCGCACGATAAGATCCACTTTGACTCCAGCTGCGGACGCCCGGTACAACGCCTCGGCCACTTCGACATCGACCAACGCGTTGATCTTGGCCACAATGCGAGCCGGCCGCCCCTGCTTGGCGTGCTCAATTTCGGCATCAATCCAGCTCATGAGCCGGTTTCTCAGCCCAATGGGTGCTACAACAAATGATTTGAAACCACGACTGGGCACTTTACCCGATTCAAAAGCCTTGAAGACGTTTTCGGCATCAGCGCCAAAATCCTCATTGCAAGAAAGAACGGCTAAATCGGTGTACAGTCTCGCCGTTGAGGGGTTGTAATTGCCTGTTCCAACATGAACGTACGATCTGACCCCTGAATCTTCATTTCTGAGGATTTGGGTTAGTTTGCAATGAATCTTTTTGTCTGAAAAACCTTTAAGAACTTTTACTCCATGCTTTTTAAGCTCTTTGGCGAGACCGATATTTCGCTCTTCATCAAATCGAGCCCGAAACTCAATCATGACGGAGACTTTTTTGCCGTTCTTGGCTGCCTGTATCAACGCATCGATCACGGGAGAATTCAGGCTCGTGCGATAAAGGGTCTGACGAATCTCCGTAACCTTCGAATCTCCAGCTGCGGCTTGAAGAATCGCAACCACGGTATCGAATGAATCATAGGGATGATGCAAGAGCAGATCTTTTTGTCTAATAACTCGAATTAAATCAGGAATCTTATCAAGCTGGCCGGGGTTGTGCCCAACCCAAGATGGAAACTTAAGATGCTCAAATCCCTGAATTTCCAAAAACTTCCAAAGAATTTTCAGATCAAGCGGCGAATCGTAACGATAAACGCTCCTGGCTGGAAGCTTATGAGAATTGGCCAAAGCCAAAGCCCCATCGGAAATACTAGGGGCATCCACTTCAAGCCTGACAACAGAAAGTTTTTTCCGGGTTTGGATGGCTTGTTCGACCGAAATGATCAGCTCATCTGGATCTATATTGGGGTCGATTTCCACATCGGCATCACGAATCAACTTAAATGGAAAGGCCTCAAGGACGGGTTCGCCTTTATAAATGACTCCCGTCAGGGCCACGATCAGCCTTTCGGCCAAAACAAAATGGTGGGTCACTTGAGAAAGTTTTGATGGCAATCGAATCAACCGATCTTCAGGTTTTTTTAGGCTAAGAATCTCGATTCGATCTTGGAGCCTCACAAAGACATAGATCTTTCCACCCTCTAACTGCTGAAAAACCTCGGGGGATTTTACGGTGACCCTTTCAATCTTTGGCAACAGCTCTCGTGCGTCGGCCAAGAAGCTCTCAGTCGCCCCCTCTAATGTGGTTTGAAGATAGATTTTCTCTGTTTTGAGCAATTCAAGAATTTCACTTAATGCTTTGGCTTGGCGACTTTTTTGATCGAGTGCCCATTCGCGAATCTGCCCTAATACGTCTTCAATTTTTAATCCGTCTGGGCTTTTAGATTGAGTTTTTCTGGCCAGCTTCTTTTCGAGTCCGGCCACTCGAATCATAAAAAACTCATCGAGGTTTGAACTTACGATAGAAACAAACTTAAGCCTCTCTAAGAGTGGGTACTTAGTGTCGTGGGCCTCTTCAAGCACACGATCGTTGAATGCCATCCAGCTTAGCTCCCGGTTGATATAGCGGGATAACGCAAGCTTTCCGACCTTTGCACTGCCTTCCATCGCCCCAATGTACTTCAATTGCAAGGCCGGATTCAAGAAATCCCCTTGACCTGAGCAAATCCTAACAGGACGATGATTTTGTGAAGCCAGAAATCTATAAAGTGCGAGAACAATACGAAAAGTACCCGTATCCAGAGCCGGCGCTCTTGGCCTATCCCAGTCGGTCCCTGAGTTGCCATGCGGCTTATGAAGTCGGCGCCGCCCTAACGACCGGAAAATTGGCTTCGCACGCCGGAAAACGTATCGCCTTGATTGGCTGTGGAACTCAAGAGCCGCTGATCATGGCAAAGCTTCATCCCAAAGCTCATGTGACGGCGATTGATGTGAGCAAAAAGAGCCTTCGCCAAGCCAAACTTTCTACCCAACTCTGGTTTTGCGATAATATTGAATTTGTTCATAACGACCTCGAATCGTTTGCCATCGAAAACGAAGGACGCTTTGACTATGTTCACTGTTACGGAGTTGTTCATCACTTGCCTTCTCCTCAAAGAGGAATTAGCGCGGTGGCGCAACTCTTGTCTCGAGACGGATTTGCCCGCCTCATGGTTTATGCCGAAAGTAGCCGTCGGCGGATAAACGGAATTAAGCGCGTGGCAAAGATGCTCGGCCTCTCTGCAGCCGATCCCGAAAGTCCATTCTTGATTCAAAGGATGATTGAGTCGCTACCGGAAAATCACCCCTTGCGTATTACATTTTCGATGCACACCGAAAGGCATTCGACAGCCGGTCTCGTTGACGCGTTTTTGCATGCCTGCGAAAACCCGCTGACCCTCTCGCAGCTCGTGGAAAGTGTGGGTGAGAACAGTTGTTTCATTCACGATTGGGACTTGAGTTTGCGCTCCATTGAAATGATCAACGATGCTCCAGGCGATAACTTGTACGAGAAAATCAAATGGCTTGAACTCAGCACTCAGTGGCCAGGGCATTGGGTTTTTTGGATGTCCAAACTTCGCCACCCCATTAATGCCAATCGCCTCGCCATTAACCCAGCATTTCGCTTAAGACCTTTTCGAACAAGCCACACTTCAGGAATTTTGAGACAAAAGATTGAGTTCGATCCCGAGATCAAAAAATTATTGCATCAGCTTCAAAGCGGTCCAATCCCACTGGAAAAAGCCCACGCCCTTGTTGATTCTAAGCGCCTAAGTCTTTTAACCGCGGCCCGGTTGGTCTTAGAGGTCGGCCCATGAGAGTGGACCTTCAATTCCCTTATTCGAATCAATGGGAATCTAAACTGACCTCCCTCATTGAGAAGGCGACAATCTTTGAACTCGATTGGTATTGGCAACCCTTTCATCAAGCTGGATTTGAATCTCTCACTTGGGCCGCCGAGCAGGGTTGGGAGAGAAACCTCGTCGATTCAGCCATCGCGCAAATCTCCTGTCCTTCTGTCAGCGGTTCTCAAAAAGAAGAATTTTTGCGAACCCGACTGTGTGACGAGAACGGCCGCGTCTGGCCCCTTGATCCGGAAAGCTCAATTCGCAAGACCTGGGAGCTATCTGGGCATCTCACAAATTGGGCCAACCGCGCCTTGCCTACCATCGAAGATCTTAGACAGCTTCTGCAAACATCATGGATTCCGGATTTGAAATCTTCGGTCGAGTTTTCTCAAGTGTCCACGTGGTTGACAGGGGAACCTTTTTTGCTGAAAAAATTCCAGCGACTTTCGGCCTGGGACCAACTCATTTGCCTTGAAACCCTTTCTGGGTGCGCTTTTCCAAAATCAACTTTAACCTTTCAACGCATTTACACCGTCTCAACCTAGTGATATAGAAATGGACCTCACTGAGGGGAAAAACGGTGGAGAGAGCAAAGGTCCTAAATTTAAATCAATATCGGGCGCAAGCCCTGGTCGAAGACGGAAAGCATCTTATTTCTGTTGGCGACCTCGACGGAGCCGTTGACGCTTTTCAACGCGCCATCGAACTGCACCCTATTGCCGATGCCTACAGTTACATGGGTTGGGTTTTGAGCCTCAAGGGCCAAACAGACCAAGCCATTTTGCTTTGTAAGACTGCAATCGAACTCGATCCGGATTTTGGCAATCCCTATAACGACATTGGAAGTTACCTTATTCAAAAAAATCAGCTCGAAGACGCCATTCCTTGGCTTCAAAAAGCAAAAAATGCCCGCCGCTATGAGCCAAGGCATTTTCCTCATATCAATTTAGGTCGAATCTACTCGGCCCAAGGGCGCATTTCAGATGCCATATCAGAGTTTCGTCAGGCGCTGACTTACGCTCCAGAGCATCAAGAAATCCAAAAGGTTCTTGAGCAACTTGAAAAGCTACAAGACTCCTCAATATAACTCGTAGCGTTATCATCGGATTCGTATACAATTTGATGTTGATTTGCCGTCTCGGAAAGGCGAAAAAAAGAGTCTCTGATGAGCACGAGCGAGGAATAGAAATGAGTCAATCAATCATCAATGACTGTAGCATCACTGTTGCCACTGTTAACGGAAGCGGCTCCCAGTCGGCCAACAATATTTTATTAAAAACTTTGTTTAGGATGGGGATCCCGGTTGGAGCAAAAAATCTCTTTCCGTCCAACATTCAAGGTCTTCCCACTTGGTACACCATTCGAGTTAATAAAAATGGGTTTACCGCTAGAAAGCGTGACTTAGATATTTGCGTCGCTCTTAACCCAGCCACTTGGTCCGATGATTTGAAGTCGGTCAAAAAGGGCGGCGTCATGATCTACAACTCCGAGTATCCACTCACTTCGGGGCTTCGCGATGATTTGTTGTTTTATCCGGTGCCATTCAAAAAATTAGCGGAAGAAAACTTTACTGAAGTCAAACTACGAAAACTTTTGACCAACATGATTTACGTTGGAGTGCTCACGGAGCTTTTGGGAATTGATGTTGATGTCTTAAAAACCGTGGTCAATGATTCGTTCGCTTCGAAACAAAAAGTGGTGGAAAGTAATTTTAAAGCCATTCAGGTTGGAATCGAATACGCAAAAGCCAACATCAAGAAAACTGACCCTTACCGCGTCGAAAAAATGGATCAAAATAAGAACAAAATAGTTATCGACGGGAATACGGCGGCCGCTCTCGGCTGCGTGTATGGCGGATGTAGTTTTGTTAGCTGGTACCCAATCACACCTTCAAGCTCTCTTTGCGAAGCGACCATTGACTACTTTGAAGAGCTTCGAGTGGATCCCGCCACGGGAAAAAAGAATTTCGCCGTTGTACAAGCTGAAGATGAATTGGCCGCCCTTGGAATGGCACTAGGTGCCGGATGGGCTGGGGCTCGAGCCATGACGGCGACTAGTGGACCAGGTATTAGTCTTATGGCTGAATTCACGGGGTTTGTGTATTTCACAGAAATTCCCGCTGTCATTTTTGATATTCAGCGCGTAGGCCCATCAACCGGTCTCCCCACCCGAACAGCCCAAGGGGACATTGAATCCACGCACCGTTTGAGCCACGGTGATAAGCAGCATCCGCTTTTATTGCCGGCCAATCCCGTAGAATGTTTTGATTTCGCCCAATCGGCATTTGATCTCGCAGACCGTCTGCAAACTCCCGTATTTGTCATGAGTGATCTTGATCTCGGAATGAACCAATGGGTTTCTGATAAGTTTAAACCCAGCGATAAGCCACTTGATCGAGGAAAGGTTTTAGATGCCGCAGGCCTTTCAAAGGCAGGCACTTTTGGCCGATATCGCGACGTAGATGGAGATGGAATTTGTTATCGCACTCTGCCAGGCACCGATCATCCGATGGCGTCTTATTTTGTGCGAGGTTCGGGTCATAACGAAGATGCTAAATACACAGAAAAAGCAGACGACTACGCCCGTCTGATGGATCGACTGAAGAAAAAATACGCCACCGCAAAGAATTACGTTCCGAAATCTGTGACCCAACTCGACTCGGGCGCAAAAGTTGGAATTTTGGCTTATGGCAGTACCGACTTAGTCATTCCAGAAGTCCGCGAATTATTAAAAGCTCAGGGCCTTAAGACCAGTTACTTAAGACTTAGAGCTTTGCCCTTCGGCGACGAAGTCACCCAGTTTTTCAAAGATCATGATCGCGTCTATATTGTTGAACAAAATCGCGACGGGCAAATGGATCGCATAGTCCGTCTCGAAATCGGAGAGTTGAGTCTCAAGGCAAAGTCTGTGGCCTATACGGACGGACTTCCCCTTGATGCCCACACTGTGGTTGAAAAAATTCTCAGCAAAGAAAAGGGACAAGCATGAGCACCACCACAACACCAACGGCAGCAGCGCCTTCAACAAATTCAATTGGCCTTAACAAGAATGATTATAAAGGCGGGCCGAGCACGCTTTGCATTGGTTGCGGACACGACAGCATCACCAACCATATCATCACGTCATTTTATGAACTGGGAATTAACCCGCACATGGTTGCGAAGATGTCAGGGATTGGCTGTTCATCGAAAACCCCTGCTTACTTCATGAGCCGCGCTCACGGATTTAACTCTGTGCACGGACGGATGCCATCGGTTTCAACTGGCGCCAAAGTGGCTAATCGCAATCTCAACCTGATTGCTGTCAGCGGCGACGGCGATACAGCGAGCATTGGTTTGGGACAATTTTCTCACTTAATAAGACGCAATTTGGACATGGTTTACATCGTAGAAAATAACGGCGTATATGGACTAACAAAGGGACAATTCAGCGCCACGGCCGATAAAAATTCAAAATTAAAGTACGGCGCTGTGAATCCATTTGAGCAAATTGACATTTGTGAACTCGCCATCACTTTGGGTTGCGGGTTTGTCGCTCGCTCCTTTTCGGGAGATCCAAAGCAGCTTGTTCCTCTGATTAAAGCAGCGGTGTCTCACAAAGGGACTGCCATCATTGATTGCATCAGTCCTTGCGTTACATTTAATAACCATGAGGGCTCCACCCGAAGTTACCTAGCTGTTAAAGAAAAAGATGAGCCATTACATGAAATCGGGTATGTGCATGGCGCTCCAGAGATTAGAGTGGATTACCCCGAAGGTAGCGTTCAAGAAGTGGAACTAGCGGATGGAAGCATTATCACGCTTAAGAAGTTGGACCGGGACTTTAATCCAACTGATAAGCTGGCCGCCCTAAATCTCATTGAAACGTCAAAGCGTGAAGGACTCCTTCTCACCGGGCTTTTTTACGTCAACACGACGAATGCCGACTTAACTCAGACATTAACGTTGACAGACACGCCCTTGGCCCAGCTCAAGGATTCTGACCTTCGTCCTGGAACGGACAAGCTTTCGAAGATTTTAAAATCGTTCGAATAAGCTTATCTCAGTTCGTTAAGATTCCGAAAATACTATAGGAAATCTTATGACGGACAGCGCCTCAGGAAATTCGAATCCCAACATTCCAGCTCCACCAACGGAACTGGCCGAAGCATCCACGGAGAGCAATGTGGTGGTGCCTCCGCCGCCACCGGCAGACGCCAAACCACAAGCGCCCATTCCGGATCCTGTGGCTCTAGTTAAAGATGCACCTGCACCGCCACCAGTTCCCCAAGCTCAGCCAAACGGACCCAATCAACCACAAAAAATGGCCCATCGGTTGAAAATTCCCATCGCCTTTAAACTGACGTTTATCACCGTACTTCTCATGCTCAGTGCAACTGTGCCCATTGCGCTTCGATCAAGTCATCTATTCGAAAAAGAAAGTGGAAAGCGCGAAGAAGACACCAACCGTGACCAGGCAAAAACCGTCGGAGATGAAGTTCAAGAGGCCTTCAAAAACTTTATTGATAAGTCAAAATTGGTAGGAAGCATTCTTTATAAGACCTTTCCCTCCGAGGAAAATAGAGAACAAGCGCTCGATCTTTCGTTTCGCACAGATAAGGACTTAGTTGCTGTTGAAGTTATCGCGGTGGCCGAAGGGCGTCCGCTAACGCTCAAGCGCGTGGTCAATGAAGAATACTTGAAGCAATACGACCTCAAAACTGATTACATCGACAATTTGCGATCAGTTAAGCCTTTCCCAGTTCAAATTCCGCTGAACGGAGATATTGAGATTCGAAACTCCACGATTGAGGGGGGCGCTCCACTGCTCACCCTAGGTGTTCCGATGGTGAGAGATGAGTTTGGAAATATCACCACGATTGTACTTGCTGATATTCGTTTGGATCGCATTCAAAAGATATTCTCAAGCGTCAGCGAGCGCACTATTTATCTCATCGACCGTGAAGGTCACGTTCTTGCTCACCCAAATGAGAAGTTAGCGCTCACCGGTAAAAAACTTGATGCCATCCCGATTGTATCTTTGGCGCTGACAAAGAAAGTCGCTCAGTTTCAAACTCGATTTGAAGACGAAGAGACCGAAGAGCGATTCGTCGCTGCGTTTGTGAAGACTCCGTACGGCGCGACAGTTATTTCTCAGGTTCCAGAGGCCGTTATTCTGGAGCCATCACAATTTGTTCGCCGCCAAGCGTTTTTGATCACCGGGGTTGTTCTTTCATCGGCGTTTTTCTTCATCATCTTATTCTCGGCCACACTGACTCGGCCCTTAGAAGTTTTGGTTTCTACGACGAAAGAAGTTGCCCAAGGCAATCTTGAGGCCCGAACCCATTTGAGAACTAGCGATGAGGTCGGAGAACTGGCAGAAGCCTTTGACCAGATGGTCGACGGTCTACGTGAACGAGACAAGGTGAAAACCTTGTTCAACAAGTTCCACGGTACTGGTGTGGCCAGTCAGTTGATCTCCGGCGAGATCAAATTGGGCGGTGAACAGCGCGAAGCAACAGTATTTTTTAGCGATATCCGAGGGTTCACTTCATTTTCAGAAAAAATCTCTCCGCAACAAGTCGTGGACATGCTCAACGAGTACTTCAAAATCATGGTAGGAATCATCAACACCAATCATGGGGTGGTGGATAAGTTTATCGGAGATGCCATTATGGCTGTTTGGGGAGCTCCTGAAAGTCATGGTAACGACGCGGTTAATGCTATCAAAGCTTGTATTGAAATGCGCGTGGCCTTAGAAAAACTCAACGATGAGCGAATGGCGCGCGGTGAAAGTGAAGTTAAAATTGGAATGGGATTGCATTCGGGACCACTTATTGCGGGGACCATTGGTAGCGATGACCGCATGGAGTACACCGTCATTGGGGATACCGTGAATATGGCCTCCCGAATTGAAGCGGCCACAAAAGCCTACGGTACGGACTTACTGATCAGCGAAGTGACTTATGAACTTGTCAAAGAATACTTCACCGTTGAACAAGCCGGATCGGCAGTTGTTAAAGGAAAATCTGAACCACTAAAGCTATTCAAAGTTACCGGGTACTTCGATGAAAGCGGAAAACCCGTCGAAGTCAAAACTCGATATTCACATTATGAAGCTGAATCCGCTGACAAAGTTAAAGTTGCTTAGTTACTGACGATCACTCCGCAGACTTTTTAAATTCAATAACAAACGCTTGAAACCATGGACCTACCTGGACTCCGTCAAGGCCCGTAGACGACTTTGTTGGTACGGCCCCGGAGAAATACCCGTGAAAGTCTTCATCTAACTGATAGGCTTGAATATCTAATCCTTCTCCAGTGCTGCCTCTTCTGAGATCAAAAGTGGCATCGACGATTCTCCAGGTTCGATTTGGAGTCGGGTCATACTTCGCCTTAGGGCCAGGGACAACGATCCCTAAAAATCCGGCGTAAGGAGTACCTGTCATCACAGATTTAAGGGCCGCAATGACGGATTCACCTGAGAGCTCGACGTAGTAATACGAAACATTTCCAGGTCCGTCTGGCAAGCCTCCTACTTTAGCAATAATTTTCTGAGGTATTTGGATCACACTCTCAAAGCTCTTAATCTTGTGCTTCCGATTTTCTTTTGTGACTGCTAGAACTTCAAATTCACTCGACTCTTCGGTCTTTCCGTCCTTTAAGGTGGTCACAAGCTTCATCACAAGAAGGTCAATCTTTCCCTTATGAACTAATGCCGTTGCGCTCCATTTGGTCGAAATTCCAAGCTCCGGCAAATCAACTTCCTCGGATTCTTTAATCAATCCCTGAGATTTCATGAATTCTCGAGCCAATAACTCCAGTTTGGGGTCTACGTTGAAAGCCCTTACGGACGATTGGAGAAACGCCAAGTGATCTGGACATTTGATGCCAAGTGCCGTGGTCGAAGTCAAAATTGAAGAGGCAAGTAACACGAAAAAAGCTAGATTTTTCAAAATTTAAAATCCCGTCAAAGTATTAAAATGACACAACCGGGCTATTATAATCGGTTTGAAAAACTCACACAATCTGGCCTTTTTATTTGTGGTGACTTGTTGATTTTAGATTGAACCAATTGGCGTGTATTCTTCTCAAAACTGTCAAACCGAACTTAGCCGAATGTTTCCAGCTAAGATTTGAAGATCTAGGCTGACGCAAATGGATTCGCTCTTTGTCGCCATTGATAGTTGACAAACTGAACAATTAGTCATACCTTCGTTCACATGAAGTCTCGAAATTCTCAGCTTCAGCTTCTTCAAAGCCAAACGAAGGGCTACGGTGGTGAGCTCATGAAAACTCGCAAAGGGCGAGCTCATGGGCGACCACTTGACACCCGTCACTCAATGCATTTGGTTTTGAGATCCTCTAAGGCAAAGGGCAGTTGGTCGTTTAAAACAACGAAAAACCAAGAGAAGATCAAACTCATCATTTCAAAGTTTTCAAATAAATATGGAATTCGGATTCTTTCGTTAGCCAACGTCGGAAACCACCTTCATTTTCACATAAAACTCTCTACTCGTTTTGCTTACAAGCCTTTTATACGAGCTGTAACTTCTTCTATAGCAATGGCTGTTTCTGGTTTTAATCGTTGGAGCCGAGATTCCGATAAATTGGATCAAATCGAGTCCCTAAGATTTTGGGATTATCGCCCTTACACAAGAGTTGTACTTGGGTATCGGGCATTACTTTGCCTAAGTGACTACATTCAACTGAATCAATTCGAGGGATTTGGAGTCAGTCGACCAGAAGCGAAGTTCATTATGAGTTCGCCAAAATTTGCAAGTTGGCACAATACTGGTTAGGGTAAGCGGCAGACTGTTCAAAACAAATCTCTTTTGTCTCTCAGTCATTAGTTTCCCGCCAGCCAGATTTTAAGGATCTGCCTGGCGGGTTATTAATAGGAACCCTTTATTGACCAGGCCTGACACACTTTTTTTGATAAATCTAAAACCCGTACTCGAGCATGAGGTTGAAGTAGTGACCGGTGATGGTCACATCATTTCGCGACTGAGAAGGTGTAAAACCTGGAGTTTCGAGAACTTTGTAACCGGCCTTTTCTGAGCGATACGCGTAACCCAAAAATCCAACCATTTGATCGGAAATGGCAAGCGAGCCCATCACACCCAACTGATAGCTGAGATCAGAAATGTTCTCTTTTCCATTGGGCGTGCCCATTCCCATTGTTGAATGGTAAAGTTGCAAATTCAATTGCGCGCCGAGCTTTCTAGTGAGTCCGCGCATCAGATTGGCCGAAAGCACCGGTCCCACAGTGGTGATTTTACTTTGCGTAGAGATGTTGTCCCCCATTCCGACCGTGACCGGAAGTTCTCGATACATCAATCCGCCAGCAAAACGAAGCTGACCCCACCCACCGGCACGATAGCGGTAAACGCCGCTTAACGCTCCTGACACATAGGTGAAAGTTTGCGCCTTAATTGTAAATCCCGACATATCAGCCCAGGTGAGCATTCCCCACTTCGAATTATCTCCAAACCACGTACCCACACCTAAACGACCTGTTCCACCGATGGCTGGATACTGAGTTTCATATCCAGGGGATTGATCAACTGAAACGCCTTTGTAATCGACCATGGTGATGTAGTAGCTGGCGAAGCCGAACAGGTTGCTCTTTGATCCATAACTTCCTTCTGATTTAACCTGCTCAACGGCTGCAGGATTTCGGGTTCCTAAGTTCATTGAATCGAATTCCGCTATGGTGATTTTAGATGGCGCACGACGATCGGCTTGAGCCAATACCTTAATTCGGTAATGCCCACTCGGTAATGGTTTTTGATACCGACGTCCAGGTTTATTGACGTTTCGAGACTCGATAGTTCTCCATTTTCCATCGGCTTCTAAAGCTTCTAGAGAATAGTCATACTTAATGGCTTGATCGACTTTTTTCCATTTGATGAGTTCAGTGTTGATATTCTCAATTTGCTCAAATTCTGGACTCTCTAGAGCGCCGCCGTAAACTTCAAACCGGGCCGCTTGTTCAAATAAATCTCCTTCAATTTCTTCTTCAGCAATGGGTGTGACTTGCCAACTAAAGGCGTCGGCCACAGGAATTTCTAAGGCGGCCGACTCCCCAGAATCAGTAGATTCAGCGACGACTTGCCCCTTTTGATTGAACACTTGGACTTTGTAACGGGCGGCGCCTTGCACAGGCTGCCAGCTAAAAGTGACTTTTTCTTTTTCAGCTTCCTCCGAACGAATGACTTCGCCGGTTTGAGGTTTCAGCGGACGACTAGGCGGAAGCTTAACAGATAGTTCTTGAGCCGGACTCCAATCTCCTGGTACGCCTCGACTGTCAACCGTTCTAACGCGCAGTTCATATTTGCCCGGAACCAGTTTCGCGTTCCACGTATTGGATTTTAGTTTAAAAACAACAGGCTTTTTCTTTTCGCCACCCTTGAGAACGCGCGTGACTTCTACTTGATATCCTTGGTTACCTTCTATTTCTTCGAGTTCCATTTCTAGAGAACGACGAGGAAGCTCTGCAAAGGCACTGACGCCCAAAATAGAAATCAGAAGAAACACTCCTCCAACTCCCCCAAGGGACAACCACTTCCTAGCCTTCCGCACTACCAAAGCGGTGTTCATCAATTATTTGATCTTTAGCTTTTTAAACCCCGGCGCTCTTACATCGCTCGTATCTGGAACCCGCAGCTCACGCGCCTGACCGGCCGGTCCCATTCGTCCACTTTCATCTACTGATGCCAAAGAAACCTGGTATTGACCGGGCAATAATCCGGTCAACGTTCCTTGGCTTCCGTCAAACTTGTCAGTTTTCATAACTTTGCCGTCTGGAGCTTTAAGAATGACTGCCGTTTGCTTAGCTCCTTTGACTGTGGTCCAGCCAATGCCGACAGCACCCTTTTTGGTTGCCACCAGAGATGCCGGCATGCGCTCTTGAAAGTTCGGTGCGGGCAACAACGGTCTTTGGATGACGTTTATCTTTCTAAAATCTGTCTGTGCAACGGGCTTTCCGTTCGCATCAAGTGCGATAGCTCGAACCAAGTACTTTCCGTCGGTGGGTACTTCAACGGTAGCCATCAAACCATTTGATGCTTGTTCCTTCTTTGAATCTTCACCCTCAGCTTGAACTGCCACTACAAACTTTGCAGCTTTAACTGCTTGATTAGCCTTCCATTGAACAGTCACACTGGGTTTTAGAGTCGCGTATTGATGGTTTTCTTCTAACTTTCCATCAGCCCAAACCAGCCTGGGCAGATCTTCGATGGCAAACGTTCTAACGGCACTTGGTTGAGAGTGCTTTCCTTTAGAATCGATGGATTCGACAAACCATTTGTAGGTTCCTGCCTTCCAATTTGGAATTCGAATCTGGGTCACATCGACTTCTTTTTCAAAAACATTCTGAGGTTTGTCATTTTGGACGGCATCAACTTTCAAACGGTACTTAGTCACTCCCGGCACGGTTTCCCAAACTAAAAATGCTCCGCCATTCATGACTTTTTCAAAGCTAATTCGCGCTTCATTTGCCGGAACTTTAAGTTGAGGGGCGTCGAGAGCCAGTGAGGTACTGAGATTAAATTTAACCACTTCTCCATTGATTCGAATGGCTGTTCCCGGTCGCAAACCAGAAATTCTCAGAAAGTACTCACCTTCGCCTTTAGGTTGCAGAGAATAGACCCCGGTATCGTCCACAAACTCCGTGGCCACCAGGTTTTTAAAATTCGAGTCCTTTGCGAGTTCGAGTTGAAGCTTGATTAACTTCGATGGGTTCGCCCAGCGTACGTCAAGAGCTTTGGTTTCGGCATTGAGCGCTGTTCGACTGTCTTTCACAGGTGTGATGATCTTTGGCGGAGTGTCCGCAACGACGACCAACTTGTTCGTAGGCGAAAACACAATTTGTTTTGGATCTTTTCTGTTAGTGGCCACCAAGCGCCAGTACTGAGTTCCCTGTCCCAAAATGGCTTTGATTTGACCAACCGACCCTTTGACGACGGTGCCCATGGGCTTAAGCACTTCTCTCTTCGAGCCCACTTCAAGTCGAATGTCAAAATCATCGGCCACCGGTCGAAAATTAAAACCGATAGCTTCTTTTTGGTCACCCCGAATATAAACGCGATCGGTAGCTTGAGGGCTAGAAATTTTGAAGAATGCCGCTTGTACATCAACGCCACCGGCACCGATGCGGCCCGCATTATTTTGATCGAGTGTGAGAGTTTTATCCCCTGCGCTGACTTGAGCGGTACCACGCATAACTTGCAGGTTAATATCTTGGCCCGAACCTCGTCCGAGGCTTACGTCGGCGTTCGAAAGGTTAATACTGGTGTTACCGGATTTAAGTGCCAGCCCGCCTTCACCGCCCCCACCTTTTACGAACAAATTACCTTTGACGAAATCCAATGCCACTTTACCGTCGGAATCATCGATGACGACAACGCTATCCGGCTCAAGATCAACTTCGGCTCCTGATTTGAAAACTATTTTTGCTTCCGCATCGGGACCGGTTCTCACTGCTTCACCGGCAAAAAGTGGTTCTTCGTCACCGATCGACTGCCAAATAACTCGCTTCACCGATCGCTTCTGAACTTCGTTTTTTGAAGAATCTAAGTGCGCGAGCAATCGACGGTTGTTGTCGTCACCTCGCGAAGATTTGGCGAGATCGTACTTGTACCAAAGAAAAGAAAGCAAAATTCCAGCGATACTCAATGCTGCAGCAAGGAGCAGTTTTCGGGCGTAAGCGCTCATACCTAAGTTGTCGGAATTTGGCAGGAAACCGTTAGATTTTGGTGCCTTTTTTTACTAAGTTTAGCAGGGCCTTTAGGGTCTCTTGATCAACGCTGTACTTTCGTCCGCAAAAGTCACAAGAGACTTCGGCCGGGACTCGATCTTTGATCAAGGCTTTGATATGCGTTTCGCCCATTAACATGAGCGAGCGCTCGACTTTCATCCCCGAACAAGTGCATTTGTAAACCAGGCTTTTATCGTAGTCGAGCTTGCGAAGCGTCAAATCTTCCAAGAGATCAAGAGCCAGGTCAGCGGCACTTCCGCCGTTTCGCAAAACTTCTGTGACCGGCTTCATTTTTTTCACACTATTTTCGAGATGCGTCAGTGTTTCCTCTTTTGCGCCCGGCATAACTTGCACAATGACCCCTCCTGCGTGCGACACGTGTCGATTTGCCTCCACAAAAACACCAAGCGCCACGATCGATGGGATCTGTTGCGACTGAAACAGGTAAAAGGCGATGTCTTCGGCAATTTCACCGGTTTGAATTTGAACCGAGCCTGTATAGGGTTGCTTTTCTGTCGGAAGCGAATGGGCCACGCTCAAAATTCCTCTCCCAACTGCTCCACCCACATCCAATTTTCCGTTCTTTGGCGGTAGCTCAATTTGCGGATTACTCACAAAACCACGTACGTGACCTTCAGAATTTCCTTCAGCGAATAGCTGACCAAGCGGACCATCCCCTTTGAAATAAAAAGCGACCCGCCCTTCGTTTTTGATGAAACTTCCCATAAGCCCTGCGCCGATAAGCGCCCGCCCTAAAGCGGCGGTGGCCACGGGGCTACAGCCGTGGATCACTCTTGCTTCGTTAATTAAGTCGGTTGCCACAACCGATGCGGCCATTACGGTACCATCGGCCGACAGAAATTTTTCTATTTTTCCACTCACGTTAAAACTTAACCTCGGGTGCCTTCTCTGCGCCAGCGACTGCTTCAAAGTATGATTTCACATTAAAACCCGAGAGCTGAGCGACGATGTTTGAAGGAAATCTTCGAACAGAAGTATTGTATTCTCGAACAGAATCGTTGAAGTCTTTCCGAGAAACAGCAATTCGATTTTCGGTGCCCTCAAGTTGTGCCTGGAGATCGGCGAAGTTTGCTGTAGCCTTGAGATCTGGATATTTTTCTACGACCACCAGCAATCGCGAAATCGCCGAAGATAGCTCACCTTGAGCTTGTTCAAATTTTTTGAATTGCTCTGGATTATTCAGTGTGTCCCGATTGACCTGAAGGCTTCCAACTTTTGCGCGAGCTTCGACAACGGCCGTCAAAGTGTCTCTTTCAAATCCCGCAGCACCCTTCACCGTGTTAACCAAATTGGGAACCAAATCGGCCCGACGTTGGTAGTTATTCTGAACCTGACTCCATTTTTCGTTAACGTTTTCTTGCCTGGACACTAATCCGTTGTAGGAGCTCATGTAGAAAAGCACCGCCAATAGTCCAAGTCCCAGAATAGTTGCAGCTGTAATCAAAAATGCGCGCACGATGTGCCTCCTTGTTTAACCGAATGTATTAGCATTTCTGGTCCGCACGCAAGAGGTCTGTTTATTGAAACCTGAAGATTCTAAGTGTAGAATTTATCTATGAAATCCTTCGATTTAATCGTGATCGGCTCAGGCCCTTCTGGCCACAAGGGGGCCATTCAGGCTGCCAAGTTTGGTAAACGCGTGGCCCTGATTGAAAAAGAAAAGGTTTTTGGCGGAGCCTGCATTCACACAGGTACCCTCCCTAGCAAATCTCTTAGAGAAAGTATCTACAACATCTACATGCTTCGATTAAGTGACGAATCATGGACCCGCAAAAAGATTCGCAAAGAAATGACTCTTGAGGATCTTACGGCTCGTAAAAACAGGGTTGTTAATAACGAAAATGAAATCATATCTCATCAGATTCGCACCAATGGAATAAGCGTCTACCACGGTGCCGCACAATTCATTGATCGCAATTCGGTGAAAGTTGTCACGCAAGAAGGCGGCGAAATTACATTGAAGTCTGAACACTTCTTGATCGCGACAGGATCTAAACCGGTTCGGCCGTCAAACATTCCTTTTGACGACATTCATGTTTGCGATAGCGATAGCATTTTGGGGTTAAAATCCATTCCCGAGTCCATGACTGTCATTGGCGGCGGGGTTATTGGCTGTGAATATGCAAGTATGTTCGCTGCTCTTGGAGTTGATCTCCATCTTGTTGACAAGAAAAGTGACATTCTCCCTTTCATGGATCAAGAAGTAACTGAAGTTCTTAAAAAGGCTCTCATCGACCAGGGATGTCGGCTTTATTTGGGAGACGAATGTACAAAAATATCAAAAAACGCAAAGGGCCTGATAACAACCGAGCTCAAAAGCGGCAAGATTATTGAAACAACCCACCTTCTCTATGCCATGGGACGGGCCCCTCAATCGCCGGCGTTAAAAGTCAAAGAGCTTGGCATCAAAACCGACGAACGCGGTTATATCGATGTGAAAAAAAATTATCAAACGGCTGTAGATAATATTTACGCCGTTGGCGACGTAATCGGATTTCCAAGTCTCGCGTCTTCTGGATTTGAGCAAGGCCGCTTGGCTGTTTGTCACGCCTTCGATATTCCTCACGGTGATTTTCCCGATGAGTTTCCCTATGGCATTTATACGATTCCGGAAATTTCAAGCGTTGGACTAACGGAAGAAGAAATCGCGCAGAAAAAAATCCCCTATGAAGTTGGCAGAGCTGAATATGCCGAAACAGCGCGCGGACAGATTATTTTGGATTCTAACGGCTTGCTCAAAATTATTTTTTGCCCAGAGACCCTGAAGATTTACGGAATCCATATCATTGGTCCTTCAGCAAGCGAGCTTGTTCATTTGGGACAAATGGTTATGTCTCTTGGGGGGAATATGAAAACCCTTATCCGGAATATTTTTAATTACCCAACATTAGCCGAAGCCTACAAAATTGCTGCCTTTAACGGACTCAACAAGGTCTTCAAAAAAGGTGGAATTCACTTCTAGGGCGCGTTCCCATTTCGGGGGACCGTTTCGAAATAACAGCATGCCTTAAACACCCCTGTCGAAGTTTTGATCAATTATCTTTTCAGCTAAGTACCTTAAACTACTGAGCATATTTTCATAAACCCGACTAAAGTTTAATACCCCCTGGTCCGAGAAGTTAAGGGAATAGCGGAGTATAAAAATGAAGCGGCGAAAAACTAAGTTTAATTGGTCAAAGTATTGGTCAACCAATTCTAAAAAGCTGAAAAGCTTTTGGAAGAACTTTTTGAAAACCAAAAGGCGTTGGTTTCAAACCTGGGGCATAGGCGTTTTAGCTCTTAGCCTTGGATTTGTTTATCAAAACTGCTCTGATACCCGACTTCGCCGACCCGACGTCGCTCAAATCTCAATTGCAAGCCAAGCTCCAGTTGAGGGAACCGGATTACCTCCCATTGAGGTAAGCGCTATTCAACGTCTCGTTGTGGTTCTTGATATGAGTCACTCGGCTGTGCGAGGAGCTTGCCCCGATGACTTAGATGATCCTGTTATTAATGGAAATCCTTGTGACCCCGGGTTCGATCCAACGGGCCTGCGATTTGAATGGGTCCGAGGCTGGATCAATAACTACGGATTGGGAGCCGGTGACGTTAAAGTCATGCTTGTTCCATATTCAGGCGGCAACAGACTACGTCCCAATCCTCAGATTCCAAATCCCTTTTTGCCAGACGGCCCAAACATGACATTCATTTCGAAATCGGCAGCACTCTTATACTTGGATACCTTAAAGGCTGAACAAGTCGAAACTTTTAACCGTATGGATTCTAATGACAAGGCTCAAATCATGGGCACCTCAATCATCATGCAGGGTCTCAATTACGCTCGAGCTAAAATCGATCAAGAACTTCAAGTCATCGATGCGTCTAACAACAACATGCGTTCCCGATTTGATGTCATTGTGATGGGTGACGGAGTGCCTCGTCCCATGGTTCATCACTACGCCTCAGCTATGAGATTGCCTAAAGATGCCGATGGCAACCCAGCCTGCGAGCCTCTTGCGCAATCCGATGACTGCGGAAGTCTCGATCCTGACGTCTGCGACGCTTGTCGCGAAGTGGGCCGAGCCTTTTTAGGTTCAGTTGGTGATCCCATGCAAAACTACCCCCCATCAGTGGTACCTAAGCTCTTAGAAATTCAGGGTCTCTTTCGAAACTATGGCGTCAGCAGCAATTTAAATCTGGCTCAAGTTTGTCCCGACCGCATCCCGGCTGGACAAAATGAGCCTGTCACCGAATCAACAGACGTGAATGATCCTAACGTCAATATTTTGCAATTCTTATCTCAGCGCACCGGACTGACGCTTCATCAATCATGCTCCTCGGTGGCACCTATTCAGATTCAATCGGCCGCCGGAACCGGAGATAACTATCTTGTGTCTGACTTTATTGTCGTCAATCTCAACGCCCGCGTTACCGGTTTTAACACGATCGAAGCAGACTCAGATGGTGATGGCCTCACCGATAACGAGGAGTTAACCTTGGGTACGGATCCAACAAATCCGAGATCTGATCGTTCTGCAGATTCAGGCCAATGTCTCGACAGCATTAAAGAGCGCTATGGTTGCAAACGCCCCGCTCTTGGTTGCTTTGCTAATCTTGATGCCGATGGCGACGGCTTAAATTCGTGCGAAGAAGATACGATCTCAACAGATGACTTCAGAGTTGATAGTGATAACGATGGTATCCCAAATCTTCATGAAGTCCTGTTTCGAACGCAGATTCTCGAGGACGATAACCTTCAAGACGCAAGCAGTGATGGTTTATCAAATAAGCAAGCCTATTTAAAAGGTGCCACAGCACAAGCTGACTTGTCTGTCGTTCCTGCTAATCAACTTGTTCGCACCGAATTTAGAGACCTCGGCGCGACAGCAAACAGCCCCCACGAGTATTATCTCCATATCGTTGGAGTGCCTTTGGTTAACACCAAAGCAGTTCCCGACGCTAATCGCTTTAATATGTTCCGTGCAGCCAACTTGAATCCGGCAACAATTATTCAAGATGATTCAAATTTTGGTCCAATCACTCATGCCGAAGGAATCAACCAAATCGTTGTTTTGATTCGTGCCGTATCGATCATCAATCCAAAAGACGCCATTTGGTTTATCAAACGATTTGATGTTGCGTTTAGTAACCCTCAATTTCCCCCACTTGTGCTTTCGACATTTAAGCAAGTGAAGCGAGGAGGAGACTGAGATGCCACGCTGGATTAAACATTCAGCCGTCATCTTGCTCTTTTTGGGGCTTGTCACCACTCCGTACATCAATTGTGGTGATGTGAAGCTAACCAAAATGAAAGAGGCCAGCGTGGTTAGCAATTCCATTAAGGTGGAGGGAACTTTCTGTAGCCAGCCACCTCCTTCATCGACAAATCCTTTAAGCGTTATTTTCATCATCGATATGTCGGGTTCTAACATTAATCGCCCAGGCCAACCTCCTGGTACCGATATCGGCGGCTTAAGATTCACTCGCGTTGAAGAGTTTATTAATAACTGTAACGCAGGTTCAAATGTTCGATACTCGATCATTCCATTTTCGACAAATATCTTGCTCAATGACGCCAATAATTCGCGCTGCAAAACGTTTTACAACGCTAACCAAGCGCGAAGCGTGGTGGGGCAATTACGAAATATTCAAAATTCAAATCCATCGGCTATGGCCTATACCAACTATCAATCGGCTCTCGATTGTTTAAATGTTCTTATGCAAGAGGACATCGACACCTTACTAGCCCAATCGCCGGCGGCGGCCAAAAATCAGTTTTATACGACTTACTTTTTAACTGACGGAGCCCCAACAGATGAAGTGGGCACCCCCATTCCTGCGGGTCAAATCGATGCCGTCGCTGCAGCCTATGCCGGAAGTGTCCGAGCAACATCGATATTTACGAAACAAGCGGCCGGTGGATTTTTATTTCAATCGGTTTATTACGGAAATCGCGATTTCACTTTAGCCAACCGATTTTTGCTCCCCATGACTCAAGCTGGGGGCACCGCCGCAACAATTCAAGCGACAGATCTTTCATCGCCAGGAACTTTGAACTTTTGTCAAATGACCTTTGAACCTGTGTTTGTGCCATTCTCTGTTAAGAATCCGTTTTTGATGAACTACAATGCTTTAATGAAAAATGGTGTGCTGCTACCCGACTCTGATTCTGACGGGCGCCCGGACTCGCAAGACACAACTCCTGTCGCTCGCCGCACGCCAAACACCAAAGAACTTTTTGAAGGCATATGTAACTTGATGCCTGCCGGAACTTGTGCGGCCTTTAATACCAGCGGCTGCAACAACACTCTTATTGATCTCTTCGGATTTACGGCCTGCGATCGCCAAGTCATGTCTCTAGATGGCAAAGGCGATTTGGACCACGACGGGATGCCCGATCTTGCGGAAATTCTCAAAGGCGGATTGGTCTCAACTAAAGACGATGACTATACGGCTGGCGATGGACTTACGAATTTGCAAAAATTAAGAAAGGGTCGCCAGTTAAGATTTTTTGAAGTGGGTATTGATCCAAAAACCGAGATTAATGCGGTTTTCACAAGACAAAATGTGAACACGATTTGCCAAGAAGGAACGGAAGAGTACAAGATCAGTGTCCACAACCTTCCATTGGTTCGAACGAAAGCGTACTCATCGGCCAATGCCACTGAAAATAGTTATTTCGGCCATGGAGAAGAAGAGAATTTAGCCAATATCTATTTCTATTCGGAACCTTCAAATCCTGAGCTTGCATCCACACAGATTTTTGGTTTGAAGCCCGATGTGGTGCGCACCAAAATGAAATTTAGATTTGGAGAATCAAAACATATTTATTTAGATCCAAGCGATTTTACCGTTGTTGGAACATTTGAAGAGTAAAAATAAATCCCGATGGAGGATGTCATGAGTCTCTTAAAACAAAATATGATCATTCTGGTGGCCCTATCGTGCCTCGCCATCCCTCGGGTAGGTTTTGCACAAGCGCAGCTTGGTCCCATGGACTGTAAGCCTTTAGAAACGCAAACCTTTTGCTTTCCTGGAACAATTCTTCCTCCTGGTGGAAATGAAAACAATCCTTGTAGCGATTGTACATTTTGTCGGGGACCAGCGAAGACGATGATCAATTCAAGAATCCAGTGCGTTGAAGAAGAATGCGTTCGTTACG
>JADLCR010000065.1 GCA_020847095.1 Oligoflexia bacterium
AAAGTCGCCCCTGCGGCAAAAAAGGGACCGGGCATTTTAAAAATAGAAAACGCAATCAGTATGAGAAGCGCTTGAACCAGGGCCGCCACCAGCGTCGCCCATACAATGGAGACCGCGATGTTTTGAAAGGCCTCTTTGACCCGAGTTTCAACGGCAGGCTGAAGGGGGAGTTTTTCAAAAACCCAGTCCACAAGATCTTCACCATCAATTAGGAAAAAGAAAAACGACAGAAGTGCCAATAGGATTTGAATAATCCCAAAGGGAACTTGGGCAAGGCCGCCAAGGGCTTGGGTTGATCCTTCTTTCGCAAGGCTTTTGAGGGATTGTTCAATCGTCAAGGTCAGCTGTTCGGCTGACCCCAACACGTCTTCAACAAACGGGAGTGTGTACAAGTAAGTCATTAGTTTTTGAATCGACAGAGTTTCACGACCTGCCAGGTCTTGAAAAAGGGCTGAACCTTGTTTGATGGCAAGAATTGTAAAAGCCGTCATGGGACCGAGAATGAGTATGACAAAAAACAGAGCTATGATTGATGCCGCCAGGTATTTATTGAGTCTTTTTTCGCTCAATTTTTCGTAAGCAGGTTTAAACAACAAAGCCAAGACGCCACCAACAAATAGAGCCAGTGCAAAAGGCATCATCATGCGGGCAAATATCCAAAATGTTAAACCCAGGACCGCAAGAAATGAAATGAGGATAGCTTGTTCTTTGAACTGTTCGCGATGCATGATCGAAGTTTAGCCGTAGAATATTGGTAGGGTCAACGTGCATTAAAAACAAAGGGCCAGTTTCAAACTGGCCCCAATCGTGGATTGTTTAGGATAAGTTTAGAACGCTACAAACTGAATGTGGATGACGTCTGAGTGCTTACCTGAGACTGAGCGCATAATGACTTTTACGCCATTAAATCCAAAATCGATGGCTCGCTTAGGAAGGGTGAAGCTTCCACTTCTATTTCCGTTGTGTCCGTTCAACTCTTTGGTGGGGTAGTTGATGGGCTGTCCGTCATTAGACAAAATATCAAAGCGTGAGCAGTCGCGCACGTTTCTGAAAATCAAATTGAGTTGGTTGCCGCCATGACCGTTGGGAGAAACATCAAGTTCCACGGTTCCACCGCACTCAGGAAGGTAAGCGGTGCGCTTTCCAAAGAGGGTGCTCAAAAAGACATTGGCTGGCTGATGGGGGTCATTGGAAGATCCAGAGCCCGATCCATAACCAGTGATGCGAAATGCCGTCGAAGTGCTTCCACTGTTTGAAGAAAGTTGAACTAAAAAGGTATTGTATCCACCACGGAAGTTCAAATATGCACGGCCGCTGCGCAAACCGCCAAACCCTTCTTCAAGTTTTTGTTCGCGTCCATTGACAGAAAGATTAGAGCAGTTTCTTACTCCGGTAATCTCTAAAATCGCGTCTTGCCCTCGTGATTCAATGTGAGCGCTACCGCCGCAACGATCAAGATCGGTTGAGTATGGACCATATTGTCGGTCAAGATTTCTTGCGGCTAGAGCTGATGAGCTCAAAGCAAGACCAAAAACAACTACTGATAAAAACTTTTTCATTTTGACTCCTTACCTTTGTTAATGCAGTTGGGTGGCGCAATTGCAAAGGAGGAGCCAAGAAGAAGTCCCGCTAGATTCATTTAGTTTGAAGTTCAGAGACTTCCCTTGGTTGGTAATCTTACAAAAACTTAAATGGAACCACTCACCGGTGAAGAATGGAACCAGTTTGTCACCTTAGCGGTTTTGATATTCAAGCTGGGACGATGGCCAAATGGTACATTCGGCCGAATAAACTTTTGCCACTCGGGCCTTCACTCGCGACGTTGTGGGGAGAACCGTTATTTTGCCTTGGTAAACGCCGGGGGTTTGAGTTGCCTGAGCTTCTAAAGTAAATTTCCCTCGCATCCCCGTTGTTCTTACGGTTGCCCAAGCTTCCACTTTTAGTTCAGTCTTGCTCTTCTCGAAAACATCAATTCCCCAGGAGGGGCCATTTGGCCGTGGATCCTGCGTAACTTTGCTCGCTTCTTCAAAAACCATAAACGTCGCAATTTCGCCATCGTCTGAACCAGCCTGACATTCGATAAATTCGGAAGCGGCATGAGCGGCCATGGAAATAAAAAGGGCAAGGAAAACCACAAAAATTTGAGTCATAAAGACCTCCAAAATGGTTGGACAAATCTGCTTCCCTCTATCACGGAGTCTTCCAAGATCAAATTGCCAAGCGTGAAGCTGTAATTTTTCTAAGTTGCGAATACGGGGACCATTATGGTCACTGATGCCCATGGCTTAGACGGGTTATTTAGCCAAAATCTTGTTATTGCATCACAATTTGGTGTTTTACAGATGGAATCAACTTTGCTCTTCGTATTCTGGCAGAGAGGTTAAATTAATGAGCATGTTACGGCTTATTTCAATTTTAATTGCGCTTCAAAGCTCATTGAGCATGGCTCAGACGCCGGGGATTGGGGTCTTATTAGCCCCGCCCATGGAGCCTGCTGCGGCGATTTCAGCCCCAAAACAAGATGACTCCCTATCCGATCTCATTGGTGTGGATTTTCGGGATATTGCCGATTTTGCCAAACAGCGGTTGCCTGAGGCCGCTCAAACGCTTTGGGTCTTGCGGACCTATCCCCATGTGTTTTTAGGCAAAGACTGGAAAGATGATACTAACCCTCAACGCGTGTCGACTCCGGTTTTTGCGACAATCGTCAACTCTTCGCCGATTTACGGTATGCAGCTTTACCAGGTGCCTGAGGTAGACGGGACAAAGAAAGTTCTGCCGGTATTCTTTATGTTTGGGCGGGCTGATGGCAGTTTTGTCTTTCGAAAGCTGCGACTCAACTTTGAAGGACCAAAGCTAAAGCACGTCGATTTTGTTCAAGACTACAATTTGTCCCAAACAAACTTCGTAGCCAAAATTGGACTACTCCAAAGAAAACTCATTCTTGAAGATGCGGCACTGGGTTTAAAAATGGTGTATCCACTTGGAGTTGGCGGCCTCGATGACATAACAATCAAAGATCAGGCAATGCTTCTCACGCCCGTGGCTCCCTACGGAAGTTTAGAGAAAAAATGGATGCTCGATGGACGAAGCGATAAAGAGTATTATCTCTCACTGCCTTTTGTGCGAGTTTCGACATCGAAGGGGAATTACACGCCCATTGGAATCCATATTCAGCAAAACTGGCCAAAGTTTATCAGGGGGTTTGACAGCCACGGCTGTATGAGATTACGAGAAAAAGACCTTCAAGAGTTTCACTCAATTGTCAGATATCGTTCCGGAAGCTCGACGCCACTTTCAATTCTATATATGATCGATGAGTATCCGGAACATCCATATCCATTGAGCAACAAGAGATACAAAAAAATTGCTAATTATGGAACGGCTGATAAGCCGGCCGTTCAACTTGATAAAGACAATCTTGTTGAAATGGTAAGCGTGAAAGGTGCGCTTCCTATGGATAAACTTCTACCTCAGTCTGACCCTCGAGTTCAGGTGATTAGTGCTCTTACGGGAGTAGAAAAACGCCCCGCGCCGACTCCTCCGCCTTTGAATATGACTCACACCCCGGACCCAAAGGAGGGTCAACCTGATTGATGCATTCAGGACTATTTCGGGGGCAGGTTAAGCGCACGTGAAAATGATCGTCGTGACCGGGCCAATGATTCACTCGCCTTAAGGCTTCGGTCTCTTCGGCTGAAAGACCATCTTTCGCCGCCAGCGCACAAAATTTAAGTTTAAGGCGCTGATCCAGAAAAATTCGAGAGATAATCCCTGTGGAAACAAGTCGCGAAACAAAAAACCAATTTCTAACCACATCAAAATTTGATGATACCTTATTGCCTCGGGTGAAGTGCTCTCCAAATTCTGAAGCATCTGGATCCAACTCGCGTCGGTTTGTTTTGTAAAAGCTGAGATCCGCATCTAATCCGTTTTGATGAGAGGCATGTCCTGATTGGGGTCCACCAAATTGACTCGACATATCGCCAACACCCAGTCGTTCACTTTGCGGAAAGTAGCGAGAGACTTCGGAAGTGGCCCACATGAGCGTGATCACAAGTTCAGAGCTACCGAAATGGCGCTTTCGATCGCGCATCACTTTGATAAAGCCCACGCCTTCTAAGGGTAATTCAGAAGCATTGGTAAGCCGTCCATCTGAATAGAAGCCAATGGATTGGCTAAGTTCAGGTGAGAGGAATAGATAAAGCGAGTGAATTTCCGGTCTCGAAAACGATTCTGCCGGCCCGCAACCCGTCAAAGTAAAAAACAGCGCAAACGCTGTTGCGCGAGTTAAAAACCCCATACCCCTTGCCCCCTTGTTGTCAAATCACGTGCTGAGTGTCAGTACTGTCTTTCTTCTCAAAATGATGAATCCGATAATAGGAATTGTTAACACCGCAAGTTGCATAGGGAAGTTTCCGCCGGTCCCCGATTTGGATTTGTTAGAAACCGAGCCACAACCAAAAAAGCCATCGCCGCCAATTTCATTGCGAGGATAAAGATAGGTGATTCCGTCGATATCATCTTGATTGAGCCCGGCCACAGTTTTTGATGAGGCATCATAATACATCAGCGCCGCTGATTCGGTGGAATGCCCAAGGCCAATCACGTGACCCAGTTCGTGTGCCGTGATAACCGATTGAAAATTACTGTTAAGACTAGAAATATTTGCAGATGCTCCCGCTTGAGTATTGAAGATCAAATAGCCCCGGGTGATCACTCCGCCCTGAGTGCGGCACACGCCAACGCCGGCCACCGCATTGGCGTCGGTAGAAAAAGTCGTTCCAAAGTTCGAATCGCAAGCAATGACTGCGGAATCTGTTTGATTACCCAAAGCAAGCTGGGCCGCAGTATCTGTAGAAGTTCCTTCTCGTTTTAATACAAGTGAGCTGGTCGTTACTGAATTCCAAACGGACATGGCGGAATCGATGATGCTTCCGATGTTTGCGGGACAGTTAGTGTAGTTGACTTTAAATGTAATTGTTTTGGTGTTCCACCCGCTCTGGCCTGGATTTGTCGTACATAATGTAAATGCCAGCCCCGGCATACTGTAGAATGAACTGAACATGATTCCGAGAATGAGCGCTTTCATTAGGTTCCCCATAAGTGTGTAGAGATTGAAATCAAAACGCTGAAACTTCTTCGGTTTGACAAAAATCCTTCCAAAATGAGGTCGGCTCCAAATCGAAAGTAATCCAAGCTATAGCCAAGCCCTCCATTCAGGCTTAATGTTTTTGACGATTGAGAAGTGCCCGGCACTCCAAAAGTTGCAGTCGATGTTCCATTGTTAAGAACTTTAGTTCCTCCGCCTCCCGATGCTGTATAGACCCATAAGCCAGGTCCGAAGTTCCAATCAAAAGCGCCGTCGTCGCCGCCGAATGTTTTTCCGAACGGAACATTGAGATAGAGGTAAGTGAATTTGGTTCCACCATCATTGGAGGTGCGACCAAAAACAGTGTATCCAAGTTGCGGTCCCACAAACCATTGGTTGGATAGTTTAAAATAACTTTGAATAAATAAGGGGTAATACAGAGGCCCTACGAGGACTGTTTCGCCGGAGCCCGAGTTTGCCACCTTGCCGAGGCTATGGCTTAATAGGCCGATGCCGCCATAAAATGAATTTTGCTTTAATCCGTAAGCGGGTTGAAATAAAAATAAACTGCAGCAAACAAATTGGGATAGGCGTAGACGCTGGCGGTGCATATCAAAAGTCTAGGGAGAAGCTGACTAGTAGGTCAAATGAGAAAGAGAAAAATTCTTCCATATGAATTTGTGGTCGACCTATTGGGGGAGAAGCTCACGGCAGTGAAGTCGATGTTCGGATGCGAGGCGCTATATTCGGGTTCAAAGATTGTCTTGATCATGAGGAAAAAAGATACCCACACTGATTCTAACGGAATCTGGCTTGCCACCAGTCATGAGCATCACGAAAGTTTGCGCAAAATTTTTCCAAACATGACGGACCTCACACTTTTTGGCAGCCCTCCTACAAACTGGCAGGTTTTGCAAGAAACGAGTCCTGACTTTGAAGCAGCTGTTGAGCGTGCCTGCGAATTGATCGTCAATAACGATCCAAGAATTGGCAAAATTCCCAAGCAAAGAAAGTCGACAGCGCCACCAAAAAATCGAAAACCAAAACAAAGGAATAAAAAATGATGTTCAAAGAAACCGCAAAGCTTTGGGCGTACTCGGCCATTAAAATCCCAATGATTTTTGCAATGCGACCTAAAGTTTTAAAGCTTGAAGATGAACAAGTGGAAATCGTTATTCCTCTAAGCCGGCATGCGAAGAACCATCTTAATTCCATGTACTTTGGAGCGCTTTCTGTGGGCGCTGATTGCGCTGGGGGCCTTTTGGCCATGCGATTGATTCAGCAAGGCTCTCACAAGGTCGCGCTTGTATTTAAAGATTTTCACGCCGAATTTCTTAAGCGAGCCGAAGGTGACACGCACTTTGTGTGTCGTGACGGACTGGGGATAAGGGATTTGGTTAACCGCGCCGTGACCACTGGTGAGCGAGTTGAAATGCCTGTAAAAGTTGAGGCACTGGTTCCGTCAAAATTTGGAACAGATCCTGTTAGTCGCTTCGTTTTAACGTTGTCTTTAAAAAGAAAAGATTAATTAGGCGCTTTGGCCCTCTGCGGGGGCATGCTCGGGTGGTCTTTCGCTTGAGATCAAGACTGGGCCAGCTTCCTTCCATTCATAAAGTTGAGCTGTGCGCTTTCCTGGTTCAGATTCGCTGATAATAGCAAAACATTTTCGCCCAAAAGGTTTTGTGCACTCGACGTCTTCAAATGCAGGAGACCACGTCCCTGTATTCAAATACTCGACATCTTCATTCCAGGTGTGAATCTCATGATGAGTGTGCCCGTGAACCACCCTTTTGACTTTTGTAATTCTGGCGGCCATAGGGGCATGTTGAAATGTGGAAACTTGAACCTTGGCGACTTCGCTTTTGATGGATTTAGAATAGAAAACCAACACCGGAGTGAGCAGCACGCAAGGCCCAATGAACCACCAAATGGAAACTTGAGTGAATACATTGAGGACAGTGAAGAACTGAAAACTGGCAAAAACAATGAGAGCTAAAATAATCGCTCGATCTAACCACAGCTCTTGCAAAATTCTGAGAGGGCTAAAGTGGGCTGGGTGGACGTGAAGCTCTCTAAGGGCGAGGACTTTTTTTGTTTCTGAATTTGATTTGACGGCAATTTCTTCAATGCGATTGCCGATCGTCAAGGGATCGGTCATTGAAGGCAACAGACCTTCGCCGACGCTATAAATGAGAGTGACGATCGCCCCCCAAAGCCAAGTAAAAACTAAAAATGGTTGGGTTCGAACAACATACTTGAAATACCAAACGAAGTATTCAAACAGCGAGGCCTTAATAAAGCTTGAGTCTACGTGGGGATTCATAAGTCCCATGCCATTTAACATGAATCGGCCGGCAAGATTTCCAAACGGAAGCCGCACATAACTCTTAAGGCCTTTACGAATAAGGGGATTGATTGGATTTTGACAAAGGCAGTAGGCGTCGTATTGGTTGCCATGCTCAACGAGCGTGTCATTGTTGCTGATATAAAACCATTCACAAAATCTGACTTGATCCCGTTTATCGAGGGGCAATTGTAACGCATCAATAAGTTCTTTTTGTACGGCGGGCCAATGAAGTTCAATATCGTGATTTCCGATAACAAAAATTACGCGATGGCCATTGAGAATAAACTCCCTGAGGGCGGTCACCCAAATAATGTGATCATTTAAGATGACACGAATCTTGAATTGCGACTTAGCTTCTTCGGCACTGAGGCCACGAAGTTTTTCTAGGGGATTGACATGGATCTGTGGGTTTTGAGGCAGGGCCATTACCGAATCAAAATCAAAGATATCCCCATTAAAAATGAGTTCAATAGGTTCATTAAATCTTTGGGCAATGTATTCCAGAAAGCTTTTGAAATGCTTATCCACAAAATACTTAGGACGCTTAAATCTCTTCCAGTAAGGATTATAACGATGAGGGGGTTCAGCGTCCGCCAAATGGATATCGCTTAATATGACCGTATGTTTAGCCTTAGAGAAGTCCGTTGCCATATTGGTACCCATGGGTTCAGAGTCTACCCACTTATCGCGAATTTGCCTGTTTATATAAAATGTGATTTTGGTTGAACCTATAAAGACCTTGCTTTAGTCTAGGCCCTTTGCAGAACTAGACCAGGAGGACCCCATGTCTACACAAGTTGTATCATTTCATTACACGCTTAAGGATAAATCAGGCAAGGTGCTGGAGTCTTCTGAAGGCGCTGCTCCCGTTGTTTACCTAGAGGGAGCCGGTCAAATTATTCCCGGATTAGAATCCGAGCTGACGGGGCTTAAAAAAGGCGACAAGAAGACCGTCAATGTTAAAGCGAAGGATGGCTACGGGGAGCATGACAGTTCGTTGATTATGACTATGGACAAAAGTGAACTTCCCTCCAAGAACATTAAAGTGGGCCAGCAGTTTCGTGGCGAAGCCCATGATGGCCACCATCAAGTATTCGTGGTGACCGCCGTTACCGATAAAGAAGTGACTTTAGATGGCAATCATCCGCTGGCAGGGCAAGATTTAACTTTTGAAGTTCAACTTGTGGAGCGTCGAGAGGCGACTAAAGAAGAACTAGCCCACGGCCACGCTCATGGACCAGACGGTCATCACCATCACTGAGTCTTTTTAAAAGTTACGGACCAGGAGTGTATAACCCCGGTGTCGAACTGGTCGTTGTCAGAGACGATCAATGTCCACTTTCCGCTGTCGGTTACATCGGAAAACTGGGGTACAGCGTATTCATTCACAATATTATCCACAGAAGCGCCGGTGCGGGAGTGAAGAACGACTTCTTGGCCCGTAGGGGCGACCACTTTCACAACTAAATCACCAATCCAAGTATGTCCGATATTAACTGCTACGAAGACTCCGCGCCCATTAGGTCGGCTCATCGCATCGAGTTGAGTGGCCACGCCATTTTTATTGTTATCCGGAATCGGAACTTCTGGATTTGAAGAAAATGTTTCGGTGAAAGGGTCCGGTGTGGGTGATGGGGTTGGGGTCGGAGTAGCAGATGGAGTCGGAGTGGGACCTGCAGCGGGAAGATAGGGGAGGGCTTTAATTACGCGAGTGACGTCTTCTCCGCGGCATCCAGTATCAGAACACTTATTTGAGACATTGCAATTTCCCTGAGAAACGAAATCTTGTTCACCTCGAACTAAGACGCCTTCAATGGCACCAGAGTTTGCGTTGAAAACCGCCGAGCCCGAATTGCCGCCGTAGGTATCCAAGTTGGCGACAAAGTATCCCGAATTCGAGTCAGCTCTGACCGCAGCTCCACCAGCCACTTTAGTGGGAATGCCTGCGGGATGGCCTATGACGAGAAGAGGATCATTTTTCTTAAGTGCCCCCTCCGTGCGATAAGCTAACGGCTGACGGCCCACAACATTTCGACTGAGTCTAACGACGGCAAAGTCGGGACCGTTGTCATCTTGCTCTGAATGAACCAGTTGGGCGCAGTCGTAGACGTCATTTGTAGGAACAAAATTCGGCGTGGCCCCGCTTTGGTAAAGACCGAAACCAAAAACAAATTTTGTATTTTCGCAATCTCGTTGGCTGCGCACACAGTGACCGGCGGTCAATATGAGATTTGGCCCAACAAGGCTTCCTGAGCAAAATGCTGCGGAAGTTTGTTCACGAAATCGCTCAGTAGTGCAAAGGTTGTAGGCTAGGCCGTAATTTGATCCTGAAATTTTGAATCCATTACCTGAAGCGGTCACCGAAGAGGATCTCATGAGCGCCACGGTAGATCGGGCCAAATTTACGACCGCTTGGTTTTGTACTTCAAAAACATCTAAACGATTATCTTGCCCATAGATAACCGATTCTCCCATTTGAGGTTCTGGTTGCTTTTGAGTTTGGGTTGGGTGTTCACTTTGACATCCCGAAACGACGAAAGATAAAACGAGGAGATACAGGCCCATCCGTAAGCGCATCAAATTCCCCCTTTAAAGAAAAACTCCCCCTGCCTAGAGGACCCACTTCATTCAAAAGTAGGTTAATGTTTTCTTAGAATATCACGGTGGTCGACGGGCCCAGTTTGGGGAAAATGTTTCCTAGACCTTATTTCAGCGCTTTCCGGACCATGGACGAGGAAAAATCTGGTCGTCAGTCCAGACATTAATATCGTGCATGGGAAGGACCTGAAGATCAGGTTGGCTTTGCTCCCACTTCAATATTTTCTGCCTGGTCGATTGGGCAAGTCTCGGGTTGTGGTCAAATCCATAAAAGCCGAGACGACCAGGAGAGCGATCGTCTCGATATGATTCTCGGCAATAGCAAGAATCCCCGCACAAAAAGTATTGATGCTCATCACCCTTGACTAAAACAGATAGGGATCCTGGGGTGTGTCCCGGCGTTGAAAGAATCAAGATTCGCTCATCACCAAAAAGATCTTTGACAATACTAAAGGGTGAAATCTCGGGGCGAATAACAAGAGGATCGAGGATGCGCTCCGTTCGATAATCCCATTGGGCAATCAGAGGATTGTATCCGTTCAAAAATGCCAATGGACTTTGTGCGGCTCTCATTTCTCGTTGTGAAACCCAGATTCTTGCGCGTTGGTATTTTGAAACGTCTCCTACGTGATCGTAATGAAGATGCGTAAATACGACGTGCTTAATATCGTCAAGGGAGATTCCTTGGCTCTTGAGTTGTGCTGCCACACTTGGGCGAATGCGAAATGGAATTTTGATTCGATCAACAAATTCAATAATCTCATCGCGCATCAAAGTTTTTACTAACGGAATTTTTTCACCCAAAGATTGTATTAACGATGAGACTACGATCTTATACCCATCGGCGGCCGTCATGACTTGGTCAGAGTACTCGGTTCCCATAAGTCCCATGCCATTGTCGACGAGCACAAAGCCCTCGGGGTGCTCAATCAAGATCCCACCAATGGATATCTCAGTCATTGAGGCAAGCTTGGCGTCTTCGAATAAGAATCGGCTGGGCCAAGGCGAGCGAATATGCTGAATAAGATAAATTTTCATGAGCTACTGTCTCCAGTGCTGTAGTTTCTCAAGGGCGAGCTTTTTTGTCAGTTCAATTTCGCGTTCTGAAATCAGCCCCAAATGTCCTCGAACGGCCGCAAGCTCAACGCCGTGACGGTTCGCCATCTTGTAGATTTCTTTAACTTTTAGGTAGTCGATATTTCTTCCCAGGGTAAAGGGCTCATAGCGCTTTTCCATGGCTAAAAGTGCGGTTTCTCCGAGGCAAGCATAAACAACTTTATCCGGAAGCCCAATATCGCAAGTCAAATCCACCGGACCGGGCAAGACCACCTCTCCTGATTCAATGATCAAGACATCGGGCCTCTTAGCAGCGTCTTCGGGAGTGAAGTCAAGGGGGCGGCTGCAGTCACAGACCACACAACCTGGTTTGAGGCGCTCAACTTCAATAATTTTCGTATCAAGGGCCGACGTTGCCGTAACTAAAATGTCCGTTTCGTGAGCAAAATCATTGGCGTCACGGCTAAATACGACCCTGCATTGAGGGTTGATTTTTCGAATTTCGTTGGCCAATTCTTCTAGTCTCTCCATGCGCGGAGCCACCAGGCAGATTTTATTCACCGTCAGGGCTAACAACTTGGCAGAGGCTTTTCCGATTGAACCTGTAGCACCAATCACAGTAGCCGTTGCATCCAAGAGATGACTTTCTTTGAGAGGTTTTAACAGCTGCATGCGTTTGACAACGTCATACACGGCCCAAAGCGTTGCCGATGCGCTCAAGCTATTGCCAGTAGTCACGGGGATGGGGGAGTTGCGGTTAACAGTTTCCCCACTGTCGCCAATAATTTTGGTGTAAGCCCCAAGGCCGATGATCTTCGCCCCGATATCAGCGGCGTGGTGGCAGATAGTTTCTAATTTTCTATAGGTGACTTCGGTGTCTTCGGACAACATCATTTTTGGAGTTGCAAGGAGCGCATAGATCACTCCGTTTACTTCTTCATTCGTATCTTTAGAGACAATATGACTGATCGTGCCGATTGTAAATCCGGGCACCTGTGCGGCAAGCTTTTCTACTCCGCGCTTCCAGTTGTCGGGAATGTCTTTAAAAAGTTTAAGTCCCGGTGCTTTGAAAATAAAGTCTCGCGAAAGAGGATGCACGATAAATGCGAAGTCTGGTGCGCGATCACGATGCAATTTAGAATTAACGGCCTTAACGGTTTTAACCAAGTTGACCTGTTTGGATGGGCGGCGATTGATAACGTACTTACGCGTGCGTTGAGAGATTACTGTACTTACGGAAAGCAGTTTTTCCCACTCTTCAATTGAAAGCGGTGCCGTTTGGCCCATGCTCAACCTTAATGTGGCATCCAAAACTCCGTAATTGATGAAGGGGCTAAACTTCAAGTTTTCTGGGAATAAATTGGTAATAGATCTCGGATTAAATTTCCAAACGTCGTTTTCTAAGACGTGCCCTTGAGTCACTATAACGTCTTTGCCCTCGATGAAATTCAAGTCATCTCGGAAAAGGCTTAACACTCCAGTTTCAGAAAACACGTACTGCAAATTTCTAACTTGTTCAGTCAATGAGGCGCGCGTGAGTTTTTTGACCGGATTCGAAGCCAGCGGTGTCTGATTCTTTAAATCTCCGAGATTGGCCAAATAGAGCGCGGTTTGTGCGGCGACAGCCGTTAGTGGACCTGGTGGCGCCAAGAAGGGCAGTCCCAGAACCGAATACATGTCGCCCATGCGAATATGCGCATTTAAATCATTGAGCGCCTCAATGGCCTCCATATGAATGAGAGCCAGGGGAAAAAAGATGCCATTTTCAGGTTTGAGCTTTCCAGATTCAATGGCGCGGTGAATTCCGTTGATTGTGGCGAGCTCTTTAAGGGTACTCCCATCGCATAAAGGTATGGAGCAGGGAGTGGACATGACGTCGAGGTACTGATGATGCACAAAACTTTTGTTTCTGACTTTCATCGGAAGCGGAAGATCAGAAATTGAAAATGCGTCCACAGAATTTCGAAAGTTGGCAATGAGATCTTTCATGTAGGGAATCGAAAAATTGCTGCCAAATCTCTGGACGTCAAAAGTATGCCCCTTGAATTCAAACTGGTACGAACAGTCGATCGTGGCGTTTCCGATGCTAAGATCAGCGATGCGAAATGTACTCATCGTAACCTTTCCAGAAAGATTCTTCATAAGCATGGAACTCAGGACACCACCCATCTCCCAAAATCGCACGAGTCTCTGAAGTATCTAAATGCGGCAGGTTCAGAAGGTATTCGAGTTCTTCGCCAGGAAGATTGATGACACGATCAAACGCCTCTTTCACCAAGAAATCGGGGACAAGTGGCATCAACAAGATTTCAGAGTTAAGGCCAAATTTTTTAAAAATGGACGCGTAAAGCCCGCGTGCCGTTAAGCCCTTGCTTGGAGACAAATGAAGGGACTTGAACCCTACCCATGATTCTTGAAGACCTTTTAATGTTAAATCAACAATAGCCTGGGCACAAATATCGACAGGGATCAATGGGATTGAGCTTCGAACATGTCCTGGAACTGGAGTCGGACCTTTCCAGACTCTCAAAACATTTGCGATGTGGCGAACAGCTTCGGCAGCATGGTAAGGTCCGTCCAGCCGTTGAATTTTGCCTTCCTTAGAGTCTCCCACAAGA
>JADLCR010000066.1 GCA_020847095.1 Oligoflexia bacterium
AAAAGTCCCCGGCTCCATCCCACAAGTAAGTTAGAGCCGAGGACCAAGCCACTCTCGGAAACGGATTCCAAAGAAGAAGGCAGTGCCATCATGAATGAACTGAAGTTAAATGTAAATATATTTTATTTAATGAAGTTGGTAGACCGCATTTGCTCTTTAAGCTGTTTGGCGGCCAATGCGTAGCCTCCGTCGGCGCCATCGACGAAATGAACGTGCTGATTTTGCCCCGGCGAAAACACAAGACAAGTCATGAGTGCCCGGTTTGTTTCATGTGAACCCCAAAAGATTTCCTTTTTGATATAGAGTTCGTCTAAATATCGTTTTATTTTTTCGGACTGATCATTTGTGCAATCTAAAACGAGTCTCAACATGTCATCGAATTTTCGAGAATCGAGGTTCTGTGTTAGCTCGTTCAAGTATGACTTGGGAACAAAATTCCCAATTTTAATATTAGCCAGGAACGCAAGCTTTAAGAATAAGTGAATAGCGGCGGCATTGATCAGGCGCACTGGAAGAGGTTTCTCACTTTTAGAAATGAGCGCCTCCGAGAAAATCTTTCTAAAGCTCAAGCGCAAAATAGGCTTCTGATCTTGCATTGGAGCGAGGTCGCGAATACGAGCGTTACAAATCCTGGAAATTTCATTTAAGACCCTGCTGTAAATTTCAGTTTCAGATCCTGTAGAGTGCGCTAACACCAAGAGAGTCAAAATGTTTCCCTTTTTTGAAGGAAGTGGGGTCCATCGGCAAGACAGTCCACCCAGATTGGGGCGCTGATCATCATCTTGAAAGGGCTTTGCTATAATATATCTATCGCTACGATCCTCTTTGACTAGCTTTTCAGCCCGCTGTAATCCGCCACCTTGAAACATGGCGAGACAATTTCCGGGAGCAAGTTGGTATTTGGCAACTCGAATAGCATATTTTGTTTGATCTAAATCTTTGTTAGGAACAATCCCGATTCTCATTTCGAGATCAAAACTTTCTTTAATGAGTGATTGTGTTTTGACCAGCTCCTGCCTAAGAGTCTCGAGATACTCCGGCGGAAAAAGAATGGTGGCGCCATCACCACCAAATACAAATGGAATTTCTGTTCGATTCATTACATTCAGGGCAGCGGCGATGGTGGCGGCACCGGCCATATTGACGTCTTGATAGCGTCCATTTTCAATCGCGATTGTTGAGTTTCGAACATCAGTGATTAAGACAAACCAATCCCTCGGCGCTTCGGTATAATGATTCACGTTGGATACTTGGGAAAACTCAGTAAATGGCTTCAATTGAGAATAAAATGTGTCCATCAATTAAATTATAGAGCTAATTAAAGAAATATAACTACGGGAATTAAAGAATTGTCCTTTTGTTCTGATTTTGATCCGTGGATTTAAAAAAAAACTCGATCATTGGCCTAAGATGGTCATGAGTCATGGGTTTTGCGATTGAAATCGGCCACTGCCAGTAAGTATCAGGTTTGAAACTTGTCACAATGAGCCACAAATCTGCGGATTCAGGAACCTCAGCGCCATGATCCGTCCAACGCTTTCCATCACCGCGGCCGTGATCGGTGGTGATGAAGAAAGTCCAATTGGGTCCGAGTCCTCGAGCCAAAGTCATGATATCAGTAATCCATCGATCATAGTTTTGAATCGCCTGAAGATATCCGGGCCAATCCCCCAGGTGGGCACGTTCGTCCGAATCGTTCAGAGATAGATAAAAGAATCGATAATCATGAGTACCAATAAGTGTTTTGGCCCTTGCTACCGAATCTTGATCGGATCGTACATCAGTCGGAACGTCAAGCGTGATCAATTCGGCATAGCGCTTCGAAACAGCTTTTGCGATTTCAGACCAAGACGCCACGATGGCAATGCCGGAGGGTTGAATTGTCAGTTTGTCAATCAAGGCATCTATAAAAGTGGATTCCTGAACTTGCCCGCATTGATTTGTCAGGCAAGTCGTTGGATGACCCACAAATATATTTTGGTAAGCCGGCAAACTTATGAGTTCGGCGTTAGAAGCAGAAATTTGCATCTGAGAGTACGGACTTGCTTCAAGAACAGTTTGATTGGTGAGTGCTTGCCTTAAGCGAGGCCAACAGAGCTTTCCTGAGGGGCTTAGTGGCGATTCTTGGTGTCGCACTCCATCCAAAGTAATCAGGACAACATTTTGTGAAGCATAAGCTGGTGTTGCGAATAGCCAGGTAAACAGAATACTAAACATTCTTCCCCCAATTCCCAAGTTGAATGAGGAAAAGTTTAGCTCCTTGGTAAATTTCTATTCCACGGCCAAATTGTTTTGTTTTTGTTAAGGCGTCATTCTACTAATTAGCAAATTTTCGCCCCTTGCCGTGGCATTGCGAATTGCAAATCATAAAAAAATGGTTCGGGAATATCCCGAACCATACCATAAAAATCGGATAATTCAATTCTACAAATTGAGGTAAGGTGCGATGCTCTCTAGAGTTTCCCCACCGAAGGTGACAATAGATCCATTTTTAATCTGCCAAGGCTGCTCAATCGAGCCTGCATTGATGGCCAGTTTTTGACCTCGTTTTATAACGGCTTGAAGCCATGAAGCTTTGATTTCATTGAGCGGAGCATATTTTGCGAAAATGTTCTTGAGCGCGGCTTCATCACGGTTTGCTTTAATCCGCTGAAGTTCACCAAGCAATTCGGTGCTGACTTTATGAAACCGATTGTAATCGGTCACAGCCAATACAAAATCTTGGTCCGTGGCGGGTCCGCCATTTTTTGATTCCTTAACGACAACGCCTTTTTCCATGAGCATATTAATCAGCATCCAATGCCCTCTTTGATGGGCTTCGCTAAGGCTTTGCTCTTTTGAGACTCGCTGTAAGAAGTGTCCAAGGTATGCATCGTACATGGCATTTCGAACTCGCTGTGCTTCATCCGCATTTCTGTAGTACCCGACCTTCACCAATCGGGGGTCCGCCGCAAACACGAGGCCGGCTTGGTCGGCCCGTTGTTCTTCTAGAGCCGATCCTAGCGATCCCAATGCTCCGACGGGGTCTTCTTTTTCACCATACTTGGTAACGTCGTAAGTGCCCGAGCCATGGCCAATGATCTCATGGAGCAAAACCATGGCACGACGTTGAGCGAGCCAGTCTTGCATCACCCCATCTACTTTGGATTTAGGTAGGAACTCCTCAAACATTTCCCGGCGAATTTTGAGGGTTGTTTTGTCTTTCTCCATTCCGGGGAGATCAAGTCGAATAATATTTTTAGCGCCCACGTCGCGACGGATATCGTCAAAATTTGGTAGGTTGTAGCCACCAGAGTGAAAGGTCGAAAGTTCTTGAAAGTAATAAACCATCAAAGCGGGAGGCGAATAATTTTCTGGGAATTTCTTTTTAAATTGACCATAGGGCATTTCATCTTCAAACCCTTGCGCATTCTTTGCGAGATTCACCGAAAGTGAAGTCATTTTAGGATCGATGATCTGAACATAAGACTCCCAAGACCCAATTTGGTTGAGATAGTCGGCGTAGACTTCAACATATCCCATCATGAAATCCACTTTAGATTTTGTTCCGTCTTTGACCCATTGAATATTCATTTGGCGGAATTCTTCCACATCACCTTTTTCAAAATACCGAATGAGGTGGGTGATTTGAGACTTCTGTGTCGGTGTCAGCGCATACGGCAAAGCTTTCTTGAGTGAAGCCACAACCTTGGTCAGTGCATTTTTTGTTGGAATATTAAGATTCGGGTTACTTAATGCCTGAAGTTCACAAGTCGGCGCTCCCTTTGTATTTCTAACGATGCGACAGTTAAGCCCAGATTTTAGCCCGTTCGCAATTGCGGTCGCGACCTCGGCACCCGTAAGGCCTTTTTCATACATATTGCCACCGGCAATGGCGAGGTCTTTGCCAGAAGATTCTTCTGGTTGAGAAATGACCTCATATTCGGCGTCAGTTAATAGGCGCGTGATTTCGCGAACTTCTTGTTCGGAGCTTTCGGGCCGGTATTTGTTAATT
>JADLCR010000067.1 GCA_020847095.1 Oligoflexia bacterium
CGGTTTTAGCGTTTTTATTTCTTTGTGCGCTGACCAACAACAATGCCCGTTTGAGTTGCTTTTGGATTGCTCTGCTGTTTGCCATACATCCGCTTAAGGTTGAATCGGTTTCTTGGGTGACCCAACGGAAAGACATGCTTCTGGGCGTTTTTTCTTTTCTTTCCATGCTCAGCTGGGTTCGAGGCAAAAAAGAGTTTGCCATGGCCGCCTTTGGTTTGGCGCTCTTGTCTAAACCCACGGCCGTCGTTATCCCCTGTGTCTTTTTACTCTTTGATGTTTGGAAGTCAACTTGGCGGCGAACTTGGCCATGGTGGTCAACGGCCTTTGGAATTTCTATTCTGACATTCTACCTTCATCTAGGTAATCACGGCACCGAAGAGATTGTTCAAGCTCCAGAGCGCTATGGGTGGGTTTTTGGAATTTCCACATTAGAGGCGCTTGGGTTTTACATTTCAAAATTTCTCATGCCATTGAACCTGGCGGTTTTCAACGAAGTCGGTGTTTTTTCACTTTCCGTTTTTGATCATGTGCTGGCCATTACAGGAATAGTCTTGGGCTTGATCGTGCTTTTACGAGGGCCGAACCGTGATGTTACGGTTTTCATGATTTTATTTGCACTTATTTGGTTCTTGCCTCATTTGCAGATTGTTCCTCACGGCAAATACTTTCGAGTGACCGACCATTATTCGTACATGCCCCTTTTGGGATTTTGTGCCCTGTTGGTTGTGGGCGTGCAATGGGCCTTGAGGTCCTATCCAAAAATAAATCGAGCCCTGTTCATTGTTTTGGCTGCTTTTTGGGGAGGACTTTCATTTTATCAGCAAGGCTTTTGGAAAAATTCAGAAACTCTTTGGGAACGCAATTTGGCTATTTATCCAAATAGTGCCGTGGCCCTTAACAGTCGCGCCTTTTTGTATCTCATGAAGGGAGAGTTCTCCGTTGGTCGAGAGCTTTTACTCAAGGCGCTTGAATCAAAAGCTGAGTTTCCCAATGCGCTGGCCAATTTGGGAAGTCTCTCTATCCTTGAGGGCAAATACTTACAGGCCGTAGACTATTTCGAAAGAGCTATCAAACAAGACCCATCAAACGAAGGGTATTTTAAAGCGTTAGGCGATGCTTGGGTTAAAGATAAAAACTATGAGGCTGCGGTTCGGGCATTTCGACGGGGCCTCGATAAATTTCCATATTTTGATCCGATCAAAATAGAATTGGCATCGGCCCTCGTAGCGTTGCATGACTTTAAAGGCGCCGCCGACGTTTTGCGTTTGGTGCCTGGGGAATCGGATCAATTCCCCGATGCCCAAAGAATGCTGGGTCAGATCGAGCACGTTTTGAAACGGAGTCACTGATGCTTTTTCAACAAGAGCTGGCTGGGGCTCATAAATTCGACTAGTACAAATCAACCAACTTTTGTTTTTTGAGCTGAAGGATCATCTTTTCTGCATCCTTTTGCATTCGCTTTTGATCAAAAGGGTGTTTTTTACTTAGAGCTTTTATCAATGAACTAAGGTTTGCCTTGCCGTTAAATTGATTCCAAAGATCAGCGGAAATCCCGTCGAGAGTGTAGAAGAATTGGTCCTCATCAAGGCGCATGATGGCAACGGTTCCATCGATATTTGTTCGGCTGATGACATTGGCAGCCCTTTTAATAACGGTTTTTGCCGTCAGTTTGTGAGTTTTGACTGCTTTTTCTTTCGCCATAACATCTCCCTCTAGGCCTGAATTACCGGGTTGAATTCGGTTTAACAAGAAAAATATATTGATCCCAATGAACTGTCAAAGCTCAGAAGTCATAATTTAGGCCGTTACGGGCGATGAACGCACGCATCAATCCTTATATATCGGATTAGGTGGTATTTGCTCTTCATTTGGGAAGGTTTCAGGGTCTGCAGTGGGGAAGCTTTAAAAAATCCACCGTTGGTTTTTTTCCAGAATGGAAGTTTGGAGTTCGTCGCGATACGCCAAAATTACTGCACGTTTTTAACGCTCATTACAAAGAATTTCTAAAATTCAAAAAGCCCGAATTGGCTTGCCACTCATGATTAATTGAAAGTAGCCTCTGGAGCACCTTTGAAGGGGGTATTTTATGAAAAGCATCGCTTTACTCATTTTGTTTGGATTCAGTCACTTTGCTTTTAGTGATGATCGAGATAACCAATATAACTCTGACAGCTGTGTAGCAGAGATTGCGTACAGCCGGCAGGGGCTTGTGGATCCTTCGATTACTATCGCGCCAGTTTTGTTAAACGATAAGCAAGCCCGCCGCTTGTGTTTGGGGGCCATCAATGCGGCTCCAAGGGTTTGCTATTCGGATCTTGCGGGATATTTCACAGCCACCAGTAAAGAGGTTCTCGTGACCCTCTGCTCGGGAGCGACTTCTTGGAATCAGCGCACCTACTGCTTTACTCAGTCTATGGTGACCGGTGGTTTGTCAGACGTTGAGGCTGCCATTCAGTGTTCAATTGATGATTCAAAAATTCATCTAAGTTCAAAATAATCCGCTGGCTCAACCCGACAATCCGCGAACAATAAAAAACCGCCGGCCAAAAAGGCCGACGGTTTTTTAATTTGGTCGGGGTGACTGGATTTCATCTCGGCCCTCTTGGCCTCGTCCCTTCGGGCTCGCCTGCGGCTCGTGCAAAAATCCCATCCTGGGATTTTTGTGAACCAGCGAAAGTTTGATCCTTGACTCAAACCAG
>JADLCR010000068.1 GCA_020847095.1 Oligoflexia bacterium
TTATGATGTCATCCACTCGGTTCAAGAACTCTGGTTTAAACGTCGAGCGCAAAGCCTTTTGAACCGCTTCAGATTTTTCTTTTGGATTGAGTGCCTCATCAACAATGTACTGACTTCCGACATTGCTGGTCATGATGACGACTACGTTTTTGAAATCAACGGTTCGCCCCTGCCCATCTGTGAGTCGTCCATCATCAAGTATTTGTAGTAATACGTTGAAAACATCCGGATGGGCCTTTTCGATTTCATCTAACAACACCACACAATATGGACGGCGGCGAACAATCTCAGTGAGTTGACCGCCCTCTTCGTAACCTACATACCCAGGGGGAGCGCCGATGAGTCGTGAAACCGCATGCTTTTCCATGTATTCACTCATGTCGATGCGAACCATTGCTTGATCAGAATCGAACATAAACTCGGCCAGGGCCTTTGCCGATTCAGTTTTTCCCACGCCAGTTGGTCCCAAGAATATAAAGCTCCCGATTGGACGATTGGGATCTCCGATTTCAGCGCGACCACGCCGAATAGCATCCGCAACTACCTTTAAAGCATGATCTTGGCCGACGACCCGTTTCATGAGCCGCTCTTCCATCTTCAGCAGCTTCTCTGCTTCACCCTCGAGCATTTTTGATACTGGAATGCCGGTCCACTGCGCCACCACGCGCGCTATATCTTCGGAGCCAACTTCTTCTTTCAACATGCGGCTTTTTTGCCCCTTATTGAGTTTCTCTTCATCAGAACCAAGTTTTTTCTCTAACAAGGGGAGTTTTCCGTATTTGAGTTCCGCCGCTTTGCCCAAATCTCCAAGTCTTTCAGCTTTAGAAATTTCGATTTTAAGCTGTTCAATTTGTGATTTGACGTCCCTTAATTCTTGAATCTCTTTTTTTTCAGATCGCCATTGAGCCTTAAGCTTTTCGGTCTCAGACGATAGTTTAGATATTTCAGTTTCCAAAACACCGAGGCGATCGCGGCTCGCTTCGTCTTTTTCTTTTTTTAGTGCTTCCCGCTCGATTTGCAGCTGAATGAGCTTTCTTTCTTTTTCATCGACATCCGATGGAAGACTGCCGATTTCAATGCGCATTCGGCTTGCGGCTTCATCCACCAAGTCGATGGCTTTGTCTGGAAGGAATCGGTCAGTGATGTACCGATTGCTCAGCTGGGCTGCTGCCACAATGGCTCCGTCAGTGATTCGGACTCCATGATGGACCTCATACTTTTCTTTTAATCCTCGCAAAATACTGATTGTGTTTTCGACGGTAGGCTCGCCAACAAATACGGGTTGAAAGCGACGCTCCAACGCAGGGTCCTTTTCAATGTACTTCCGATATTCATCGAGAGTCGTGGCCCCAATACAACGAAGTTCGCCGCGCGCCAATGCGGGTTTAAGCATATTTCCCGCATCCATGGCGCCTTCGCTTCCGCCGGCTCCCACGATCGTATGGAGCTCGTCGATAAACATGATGATTTGGCCTTCGCTTTGCGAAACTTCTTTGAGGACGGCCTTAAGTCGATCTTCAAATTCTCCACGGTATTTGGCCCCGGCAATAAGCGCTCCCATATCTAGCGCAAGTAACCTTTTATCAATCAAAGTCTCGGGAACATCTTTTTTAATTATTCTTTGAGCCAAGCCTTCCACAATGGCCGTTTTTCCCACACCCGGCTCACCGATGAGGACTGGATTATTCTTGGATCTACGGCTGAGGACCTGAACCACGCGGCGCACCTCTTCGTCTCGACCAATGACAGGATCTAATTTACCTTGAGCAGCAACGGCCGTGAGATCGCGCGCGTACTTGGCTAACGCCTGATATTTCGACTCTGGCTGATCATCAGTGACCCGGTGCCCTCCGCGAAGGCTTGCAACAGCGGAACGCAGTGCTTCAGTACCGATGTCCATTTTCTTAAGTAGCTTTTGGGCTGACGAATCTACGGCACTAACTCCAATCAGCAGGTGCTCGGTGCTGACGAATTCATCGCGCATTTGTGATGCTTCTTTTTGAGCAACGTCAATAGCCTGCCGAAGGGCACTTGTTACTGAAACATTTTGAGCTCCAGAAACCTTTGGCTCTTTAGACAACTCTTTATCTATTTCGTTGGTCAAAGTTTTGGGATTCACTCCCAGCTTTTCAATGGCCGCTGAAATAATGCCCTCCGTTTGGTTAAGAAGTGCGGCCAACAGGTGAATTCCATCAACGGCGGGATGTCCCTTTGACTGGGCAAAGCTTTGGGCTTCTTCCAAAACCTCTTGGGATTTTACTGTGAGCTTTGGTTGCTTCATGGTAATTGACTCTCCATAAATTAAGTTTGAGGTCAATTTCGGCAATGTCAACTGAGCCCAAATCAAATAAAAGAGAGATCCTAAGAGATCATGTGACAGTCGAGCGCTATAAAGCGCTTAATTACGCTATTAGCTGCGAAGAATGCTCACATTTTGACGCTCAAACAGAGCACTGTACTTTTGGATTCCCCACACTACCCCACCTTAAACGCACCCAAATTGAAGATTTGAACAAAGATGGTTGGATTGCCTTTTGTCGGGCAATGGAAATCGATTAAAATATCCTCAAATGATGTGGATTATTTGGACAAGTTTAGCGTTTTTGATTGGCCTGCTCCTTTTTGTTGCGGCCTTTTTCTTTTTTCAGAGACAAACGCGCCTTGAAATTCTCCGTCGAAGCACCCCACAAGGCGGTTTTGTTGAAGTCGATGATTTAAAGATTCATTACATGGTTCAAGGTAACGGGCCGGATTTGATTTTGGTCCATGGGCTTGGCGCCAACCTTATTTGCTGGCGACATCTTATGCCGCTTTTGTCTCAGAATTTCACCGTTTGGGCCTTGGATCTTCCAGGATTTGGAAAATCAAGTAAACCTCGCACGCGGGTTTACGGCTTAGAACAACAATCTGAAAACCTGCGAAAATTCATGGATGTCAATGGAATCAAAAAGCCTTTGCTTGTCGGTAATTCTATGGGAGCCGCAATTTGCGGTGAAGTCGCCATTCGCCATCCTCAACGCACCTCGGGTCTTGTTTTGCTTAACTCAGCCCATGACAGCAAGATTGTTGGTCCATGGGATGTTAGAAAAATTAGAACGTTGAGACCCTTGGTTTCTCCGCTGGTTGGACGACAAATTGTTAAGGGCGTCCTCAAAAGTTTGTACGGCACTAAACAAGAATTGCCGCGAGAAATTATCGATGCTTACCTTGAGCCCTTTGTGAAAGACGAAGGCGCTTCATTTGCCTTTATCGAAGCGTTCGAAGCCATTGTCGAAAATGAGCACCTCATTGAAGGTCTTTCAAAGTTCAAAGGTCCAGTCATGGTCTTATGGGGACGTCGCGATCGTTTGACCCCGTTGAAATTTGGCGAAGATTTGGCCCGCAGGCTCGGCTTAAAGAATTTTTACGTGCACCCAGAGGCTGGCCATCACATGCAAGAAGAAGTACCAGAATGGATCACTCAGCACATTCTAGAATTCGTTCGCGCTCCAGCGGTGCTAGGAAATTGATTCCCAGACCTTAACTTAACAATCATGCCAAGCCAGACCTTTGACCCGTCAACTCCGCCCCAAATCATCGCGCGTTGTAGAACTTTTTGAGTTTTTGCGCCGAACTAGGCCTCCATCCTGTCAAGAAATCAGATAATCCGACGAAAAGTTTTTGTGAACGGTTTCAATAGTCCCATCACGCCCAACTAGGAAGGGGCGGGGCGACGAGTGATCGCCTTTATCAACGAAAGGGGGGGCCTGACCGGAAGAGCTAAACCGCAGTACGTAGTAGTTCTGTAGTTTTAAATGGAGTTTGTATTGCTCAACTTTAACAAACGGGCTCGGATGCCCACCGGATCTGTCAATGACCGGTAAATTTCACGGAAGGAGAGGAAAGTATGACAGGAGGATAAAATGGGATTTAGAGTTACAACTAACATTGCGTCTGTGAATGCTCAGAGAAACCTGACAAATTCACAGTACCAAATTCAAGACAGCTACGCGAAGCTGTCCAGCGGTTCAAGAATCAACAAAGCTGCAGATGATGCTGCAGGTTTGGCGATTTCTGAACAGTTGAAAGCGTCTGTGCGATCCAGTCGTCAAGCTAATCGTAACGCTAACGACGGTATCTCTATGGTGCAAACCGCTGAAGGTGGTCTCAACGAAATCTCTAACATCATCACCCGTCTCAGAGAGCTTGGAATCCAAGCAGCTTCTGACACTGTTGGCGATCGTGAGCGCGGTATGCTCAACGAAGAGGTTTTGGAGCTTAAAGAAGAGATGCAGCGAATTGCGCTCACCACTAAGTGGGGAGAAACCAATTTGCTAGACGGAACGTCACCTAACTTCGATTTCCAAGTTGGTGTTTACAACAACGAATTCGAAGACAGGATTACGTTTGCGGCTGGTGAAAACTCAGCAACGATCGACGCCCTTGGTCTGGATGGAATCGACTACGCCAGCAAGGAAGGTGCGCAAGAGGCTTTGGCATTGCTGGATGAAGCACACACCCGCGTTAATGGTACCCGTGCTAATCTTGGTGCTCTTCAAAACCGTTTGTTATCAACGGTTCAAAACTTGAGCATTCAAGAGGAAAATATGTCAGCTGCGAACAGCCGAATCCGCGATACGGATGTGGCTTACGCTGCGGCAGAAAACGCACGAAATCAGGTTTTACTCCAAGCTGGTGTTTCCACATTGGCACAAGCCAATCAAACCCCCGCTTTGGCGTTGAAACTTATTGGTTGATTAACGCTGTTGTTAATTAGAAGTACAAGAGGGCCAGGATTAATTCCTGGCTCTTTTTTTCTCTTCTTTCAATATGAGTCGTTTAGCCTTGAGTCCAAACTTTGCTGAGTAGCCTCCCAAATTGGACTGACCGACAATCCGATGACAGGGAACTTTAACAGCCCAAGGGTTTCGACCTAGCGCGCTTGCAACTGCCCTTACGGCCTTCGGCATCCCTATGGCATGGGCGATTTCAGAATAAGTAACCACCACGCCCTCCGGCACAAGTGAGCAAGCTTCCCATACTTTTTCATTGAGCGACTCCCGGCCAAAAAGGGGCGGCTCTTGGTGTTCAATTTCGTCGAGAGAAGTATTCAATGTTTTTCTGTCCAAGGACTTCCAAGTGATGCTCTTCACAACGCCATTTTGTTCTTTAACTAGAAAATTCATGATCACTTCCTCCGGTTTTTAATTCGAGAAAAGACATATAATGAAACCGCCCAAATCCCAAACAAAACAAAAAATCCAATTCCCTTCCAAAAGATCCATACGGAGGTTGTTGAATAAAAGGCTGCCCAGGTCATCACGGCGCAATGAATCAGAATCACCGCAATCATTTGCCTGGCCATTAAAGCATAGATGCGACGCATCTTGATGAGTTGTTCCTGAGATTTTACCTCCGGGGCCTTTTTGCTCCTCATTTTTTCAGACATTTCGAGCAGAAGCGGCTCCCCGGACGCACCTTTCATGAAAAACAGTGGAATCATCACCAGTTCTGAAAGTACGGGACTCAGCTTAAAAAAGATTCCCTCTTGAGTTAAAAGACTCACTCCCCCACTGACAACCACAATGGCTGCAACCACCAAGGTCAACCGATCGACCTTTTTAAACTTCCAGTACCCAAAGACAAGCTCTCCAAGGGCCCAAGCCATGGCCGCCCCGAGACCCCACGCCGTTCCGAATTGCTCTTCAACAACCCAAAAGACGACTAAAGGAAATAAACCCATTAAGAAATGAGACATAAAAATCTCATACCAGGCGAATGAGGGTCTGCCTATATAATGCGATGCGCTAATGAGAAATTAGTTTGCGTAATACACTTGAAATCTCGCATTGTTGATTTAATAACTAGCGATGATTTCAGATTCGGGGAAAGAGGAGAAACGAAATGGCAAAGAAAAAGAAAGCCAAAAAATCGCCTGCTAAAAAGAAAAAAGTAACAGCTAAAAAAGCCGCGTCCAAAAAAGCCAAAGCAAAGAAGGCACCGGCCAAAAAAGCCAAAGCCAAAAAACCGGCGGCTCCTAAGAAAAGTGCAGCCAAGAAAGTAGCAGTCCCGGCGGCCGCAGCTCTAGCTGCTGATGAAACCCTAGCTAGTGACGTTGATCTTGAATCAGAGGTTTCTGATTCCACCGATGCGATGGAGCATCTGGCCGATGATTCAACAGAAGAGTTAGATGAAAACAAAGATGAGTTCAGTTCAGACGATGCTGAATTTGAGAGCTTTGAAGAAGAAGATGATTTCGCGTCCGATGACGACGATGATGATGAATCAAATGATGACGACGAAGAAGGCTATTTCTAAGCAATAAAGTTTAATAAAAATAAAAAGGGTACCCGATTTGGGTACCCTTTTTTTATTGTTCATTATTTAGTTTATCACATCACCGGTGAATCTGAACCGGGATTGGATGGAGTCGCTGGTGACGGTCCGCCCTCAGTTCCGCTCACTTCGTCTTCCTTTTCAGGCTTAGAGTGAACAGCAAAATTCTCGAACTCACCATACTGATGAAGTTTATTGTAAAGGGTCTTAATCGTGATTCCCAATGAATGAGCCGCACGGGTTTTATTTCCTTTGAAATAATGAAGCGCTTTCAAGATATGGCGCTTCTCAACTTCATGCAGTGGAACATCAGGATCGTAATCAGACACATTTACTTTTTCAGTTGGCCGACGAATATTATCAGGAAGGTCGCCAACCATAATCATATGGCCTTCAGCTAAAATCTGCATGCGTTCGCAGACGTTTTGAAGTTCGCGAATATTTCCGGGCCATGGATAGCTCATGAGAACCTGCATAGCTTCCGGAGACATTTGGCGACCTCGACCGAGGTATCCGTGCTTCCCTTGAGACAAAAAGTAATCAACAAGGACAGGGATATCTTCTTTTCGCTTGCTGAGGCTAGGTGTGTGAACCGTGATGGTATTAATTCTGTAAAACAAGTCTTCTCTAAAAATTCCTTTAGCCACTTCACCTTCGAGATCGCGATTGGTTGCGCTCACAAGGCGAATATCAACCTTGATGGGATCTTTTCCGCCAACGCGGTAAATTTCACCCTCTTGCAAGAAGCGCAAGAGTTTGGCTTGAATGCCTTGGCTCAACTCTCCGATTTCATCAAGAAACAGAGTGCCGCCGTTAGCGATTTCGGCAAGACCAATCTTTCGGGTGTAAGCACCGGTGAAAGAACCCTTTTCATGTCCAAAGAGTTCGGACTCAAGCAGAGTCTCTCTCAAAGCGCCGCAATTAATTGCGACAAAAGGCTTGTTCTTACGGGAACTTTTTTCGTGAATGAGACGTGCGATTAGTTCCTTACCTGTCCCGCTTTGTCCTAAAATAAGAACTGTAGCCTGAGAAGGAGCCACGCGCTCAATCATCTTTACAAGATTGGACATTAACTCCGACTTGTAGATGAGCTGGTTCTGGGTTCCTTGGGGGGCTACGGGACGGGGTGCACCAACACTGGGGGTGGGGGATTGAAAATCACTCATTTGGACTACCTCACAACAACATACTGCAAACCACCAAACTGCTTAGGAGGGTGGCTCCCCTTCTCTCTTAAAGGTGAAGAGAGAGATGAATTTATACCATGGGCCTGTATTCGGTACAAGACAAATTTTGCAGGGCGTTATTTTCAATCCTCAGCAAGGTCGTCAGCCTATGAAAGTCGTTGAAATTATTAAAGATTTTAATGATTTTGTGGAGAGTAAGTTTCAGTCCAAAGAAACAAAAAGAGCTTACAAGGCCGATATTTCTTCCCTGGTGAGCCAAATAAAATGCTTCAAGACATCGGAAGTTAACAAGGCCATTTTAAGCCTCAATGGTCTTTCGCCGGCCACCAGAGCCCGCAAACAAGCCAGTTTGAAGTTATTTTTGCAATGGGCTTATGAGACTGGCCGCACCGATGAGAATCTGGCGCCAACAATTAAGATCAATCGGGTTCCCCGACGACTTCCTGATTTTCTGTCCGTAGACGAAGCGCTTCTACTTTCTAAGTGGACGCAGACTTCGGTCAACGAACACAGCGACACGGCACTTTTGTTTTTGTTGCTTTACGGGTCGGGACTTCGCATTTCCGAAGCCGCACTTCTCAAAGCCAAGGACATCGAAATTCAAAAGCATACGCTCAAGGTATTAGGAAAAGGGGCCAAGTGGCGTCAAATTCCAGCCCTTCCCTTGGCCATCGAACTGCTGAAGAAAAGAAAAGATCAGATTTATGTTTTTGAATCGCGCCCAGGTGTACCTCGAAATGTTCGCCACCTTTACGAATTAATTCACCGGGCGGGTTACTTGGCGGGTTTATCTCGGCCTTTGCACCCCCACATGCTTCGTCACAGTTTCGCCACTCATTTACTCGAAGGGGGTGCTAATCTCCGAGCCATTCAAGAACTTCTAGGGCATTCAAGCTTAAGCACAACTCAACGGTACACACATATCACCTTGGATCAGCTCGCCCGCCAGCTCGAGGGAAACCATCCTCTCTCAAAAAAGAAGACCTAACGAGTTAAACTGAAAATTGAATGGAGTGGAGGTGTTGGTAGAGCCCGTTTTTCTTAATCAGCTCGTCATGGGTCCCTTGTTCGACGATCTTACCTTGATCCAGAACTAAGATTCGATCCGCCTTTTGAATGGTGGAAAGCCGATGGGCGATGACGAATGTGGTTCTGCCTTCGACCAAGTGATCTAAAGCCTCTTGAACCTCGCGCTCACTTTTAGAATCCAGTGAGCTTGTGGCTTCATCCAAAATAAGTATTGGTGCATTTTTAAATACTGCTCTCGCGATGCTGATTCTTTGCCTCTCTCCCCCTGACAATTTTGTACCGCGATCGCCCACCAAAGAATCAAGTCCGTGGGGCAGGCCATCGACTACAGCCAGAGCGTTTGCCACTTGTAAGGCCCGTTTAATTGATTCATCAGTAGAAGCTTGCCCTGAGGAAACATTATCTCTTACGGATTCGTTAAAGAGAAAAACATCTTGATTCACCATTGCAAACTGGGATCGAAGGTCACTTAATGGAAAGCACCTCAAGTCGATGTCGTCAGCCTTGATGGCCCCGCCAGTAACATCAAAAAATCTTAGAAGCAGATTTACTAGAGTCGTTTTTCCAGCTCCGCTCGGTCCAACGAGTGCCACAATCTCACCGCGCGAAACTTCAAAATTAACTCCATCTAAAATGACCCGGTCCCCATACGAGAAACTGACGTTTTCGAACTGTAGCTTTTTCCATGGCTGGGGCCAGGAAACTGGTTTCAGTCCTGCCTGTTCGGGTTCTAATACGGTTTCAGGCATATCCAACACTTCAAAAACCCGCTGACAAGCGGTGATCGTGTGCTGAAGTCTAACATGGGCGTCTTGCAGTTTTTTGATCGGGTTTTGAAGCATTCCTAGTACCCCAACAAATGAGATAAAATCCCCAGTCGTGGCGCGCCCTTTAATAATTTCCCAGCCCATATAAAGAACAAGACCAGCCACAACAACGCTGGCAAGAAACTCAAAAACCGGCCCGACCGCTTCTTCCCTGCTAATGATCTGCCTTCGTGTGAATAAAAATCGGCTTCCCACGTCCTTAAATCTTTGCAGCAAGCGGGACTCGAGTTTGAAAGCCTTAACAATTCGAATTCCATCTAGAGTTTCTTTGGTAACTGAGGTGAACTCCTCATTGGATCGCTGCATTTCGTGACTGTATTTTCGAACGCTTCGTCCTAAGCTCTTAGAAATTAAAACTAGAATGGGAACTACAATGGCTACGGCCAAGGTGAGTCGCCAATTGGCATAAAGCAAATATCCAACGAGCGCCACAATCGCGAATGGCTCTTTAATGATATCCGCAGCTAAAGTCAGGCCCAGCTGCATCATGTTGACATCATTCATTGTGCGTGAAATCAAAGCCCCAGTATTGTAACGACCAAGTATTTCGAGCCCAAGTTTCGAGTACTTGTCCTGAAGATCAGATCGAATATCGACAGCAACCTGGTCTCCGGTATAGCGCAAAATATACAAGTGAATGAACCGAACGACTCCGGCAACAACGTAAAGACCAACAAAGTAGAGCGGAACAACTCTAAGTAACTCAAGATCCTTGCCAACAAAAATATCATCGGTCACGATCTTTATGAGCTTGGCCGCCATGATTCCAACCGAACTTAGGGCGACGCCCAATAGCAGCGTAACGATGATTGATACGCGATACGGTCTGAGGTATGGAATAAGGCGCTTCAAGACATTCATGATTCCATAGTTCTATAATGAACTGAAGGAAGAGGAAAAGAAGAAATGATCAAGAAAGCTGTGTTCTTGGACCGTGACGGAACAATCATTCGGGATATGATTTATCTCAATGATCCAGAAAAAATACATATTTACCCTGAAAGTTATGAA
>JADLCR010000069.1 GCA_020847095.1 Oligoflexia bacterium
ATCATAAAAGTGTGATGGGCGGAGTTGGTGGATTTGCGGCTCTGTATCGCTTGGATCTCACTAAATATAAAAAACCCATATTAGTTTCGTGCACCGATGGCGTGGGCACGAAGGTGAAGCTTGCCGTAGAACTTGATCGCATTGAACCCACGGGAGTGGATTTGGTGGCCATGTGTGTGAATGATCTCATCACTTGTGGCGCGGATCCTTTATTTTTTCTCGACTATTACGCTAGTGGAAAACTTGACTTGCCCATGGCCCAGCGACTTCTGACGGGAATTCATGAAGGTTTAAAACAAAGCCACTGCACACTTATCGGAGGCGAAACCGCCGAAATGCCCGGGGTGTATGCGGCAAAAGATTATGATTGTGCGGGATTTTGCGTTGGAATTGTCGATGAGACAAAAGTCATCGATGGATCATCAGTCAAAGTTGGAGATGTGGCCGTCGGCATTGCATCTAGCGGTTTTCATTCAAACGGTTACTCACTGATTCGAAAGCTTTTTGAAAAAGACGCTCGTGAATTTAGTTCGGTTTTGATGGAGCCCACGCGAATCTACGTGCCCTTAATTCAACGACTCAAAGAGTCCATACAAATTAAAGCCATGGCGCATATTACTGGCGGTGGGATTATGGGAAATGCTCCCCGCACGATCCCCGAGAATATGGCTCTGAAGTTGAACAAGTGGCCGTGGCCTGATCCTTTCTTGGAAGCTCAAAGGCGGGGAAGCTTAACCGCCCTTCAAATGCTCGAGACTTTTAACTGCGGAATTGGTTTTGTTATCTATTGTGGTTCGCAAGACGCTCCCGAGGTCATCGCTGAAAGTAAACAGTTGGGCTGGGGAGCACAAGTGATCGGTCAAATTGTGAAGCACCAAGGAGAAGCCGAGGTGCTGTTATGAGGCCTGGTCGCTTGGCGATTTTAATTTCGGGAAATGGAAGTACCGCCCAAGCTCTTATTGATCATCCCGGTTCTTTTCGTCCGGTTCTCGTCATTGGTTCAAAAGAATGTTACGGGCTAAAGCGAGCGATGCGATCGGGCATTAGAGTAGAAGTCATTCCCCAAGAGTTGAGAAAAAAAGACCGAACCCAAGATGCGGAGCTGTGGATTTTGGCTCGATTAAAAGCATCCCGAGTGGATGCTATTTTTTTGGCCGGTTTTATGAAGATTGTGACAAAAATTTTGATCGATCCATTTAAAGGCAAAATTTGGAATATTCATCCTTCTTTGCTTCCTAAGTTCAAAGGACTTCACGCGCTCGATCAAGCTTTGAAGGCTGGAGAAACAGTGGCCGGTGCGACGGTCCATCACGTGGTTGAAGAAATGGACTCGGGTCCAACTATTAAATCTCAGCGCTTTGAAATTCCCGAACATCGAGACCCCGGACGCTCGGAGCTTTTGCTACACATTCACGAAACCAGACTCTTAAGGGGAGCTTTGAGAGGTCTTAATGGCTAAGAATTTCGACGTCATTGTTTTAGGAACAAGTTTTCGAGGGCTTTGGCTTTCGGCGGAGCTTGTTGCGCTTGGATGGAAGGTGGCTTGGATTCCGCTGATGGAAGACCTTCAATCTAGCGAAAAGGGTCTTGATGATTGGCCCTGGCAAGTGGGACCGGCGCTCACCCAGTCAAGACTGGTGAGTTTGTCGCGGGAATTTATTGAAGAGGTTATTCGCCCCCAAACTCAAAACCTATCTGTGCAAATCCTAACCCTTAAAGGACCACTTGAACTTTCAGGGCCAAGCCGAGATGGCACCATTAAAAACGCCCTAGGAGAAAAGGGATCGGAGCTAAAAACGTTCTGCGATCAAATCAATCTTTTATCTGGATCCGATCAAGGGGGGCGAGGGCGGCAGCATCTCAATTCTCTTGTTAGTCAATTAGCGCGGCAACCCTTTGCATTTCGATGGCCCGTAGAATGGTTGGGCGGACTTCGCCGTCCCAGACTTGTAGGTTCGTTAGAATGGGTGATGGACTTTGATGGAGAGCTTCTCAATCCAAGTGATCCCTATTGGTTGCTAAACGATAACATCCAAGCGGTAACAGACCGGGCTATTTCTTGGGCAACGAAAAAAGGTGTTCAAGTATTGAAGTCAAAAATTTTGGACGTCGGTATTGACGGAAAATTGGCCACCGGTGTTGAGGTTCAAGGGGCGGATCAGTTCCTTTCGTGTAAACATCTTGTATTTTCGGCCTCTCTTCAGGCGGTCGGGTTGAGACTACCTAAGTTTAGCGAAACCCTTAAAAAACCCCATCGCGAAGGCTTTGAGAGGCTGGTTTGGATTAGATGTGGATTCAAGCTTAAACCCGGTGCGCGCCCCCAAGGGCTTCAAGATTTTTCATCCTTTGTGAGGGATCCTTTTTTGCCATTGATTGATGGAAATTTTGGATTGATCAAATGGGTGTCTGGCCCCAAAGAAGACACCGTGACGGTTTGGAGCCGAGTGGCCTTCGAAGACGTGAGCCGGCGCAGCTATTTGACTGATTTACTTAAGCGCGTTGAACAGACGGCCGATGAGCTGTTTCCATTTTTTAGCAGCCATTTGCAGTCCGTTCAGCCTTTTGAAGATTATTTCGAATCCAAAGAACATACTCGCGATTTCTTGGCACTCGTTTATGACAAGAAAGTTGGATTTGTTCCGGTTCGACACCGGTATAAAAATGTTTGGTTTGCAGGCCCTGGCCATGACCGAGGACTTGAACTCTTGTCTCGACTTGCAACGGAGCACCGTCTGCTGACTCAATTAGCGGTTTTAAGGCAAAAGGAGATTGATCGTGATCGAAAGATACACGCTGCCAGAAATGGCGGAAATTTGGCAACCCAAAAGCCGGTTTAAGTACCTGCTTGAGGTTGAAAAGTCCGTCGCTCTCATACAAGGGCGATTGGGAATTATTCCGCGTGCGGCGGCAAAGAAGCTTCAAAGCCTTAAGAAAATAGATATCGATCGAATTGAAGAACTTGAGCGGACGACAAAACACGATGTCATTGCTTTTGTGACAAGTCAGGCGGAAAAGGCGGGCGCGGAAGGTCGCTATCTTCATTATGGAATGACGTCTTCAGATGTGTTGGATACAGCACTGTCGCTTCAGATCCGAGACGGGGGAAGACTCTTAATCGGCGAAATCGAAAAACTGGAAAAGGCACTTAAGGTGTTTGTGAGAGCGCATAAAAAACTTCTATGTGCTGGTCGCACCCACGGGATGCATGCAGAGCCCACCACTTTAGGACTTAAGTTTGCTGGGTTTTTAGCTGAAATCACCAGAGCTAAACAAAGATTGAGTGAGGCTCTAACCCAAGTTTGCGTTGTGAAACTTTCGGGGGCCGTTGGCACCTATTCGAGTCAGCCTCCTGAGGTAGAAAGAGGGGTCGCTCAATTATTGAAACTTCCCACTGAAGTCATCGCCACTCAAGTGGTTCCTCGAGATCGCCATGCAGAATTATTTTTGGCAATTGCTTTATTGGGTTCGGCATTCGAGCGTTTGGCAGTTGAAATTCGCCACCTTCAAAGAACCGAAGTTGGCGAGCTCGAAGAAGGTTTTGAAAAAGGGCAAAAAGGATCCAGTGCCATGCCTCATAAACGAAACCCCATTGGCTCTGAGAATATTACGGGGATAAGCCGCCTGTTGAGGGGGTACGCCCTGGCGAGTTTAGAGAATGTGGCCCTGTGGCACGAGCGAGATATCAGTCATTCGTCGGTTGAGAGAGTTATTTTCCCTGATGCTTTTATTGTAAGTCACTACGCCACTCACCGACTTAAAAAGATTATCGAGTCACTTCGTGTTAACAAAGCGCGGGTGAAAGAAAACCTCGACTTGACTCGCGGTCAAATTTTTAGCTCCCACGTTTTGCTCGCTTTGGTCGATGCTGGACTGACAAGAGAAGAGGCTTATAGCTTGGTTCAGAAACATTCTCACCAACTGGGGGCCAAGCAAACTCTGTTGCAATCTCTCTTGAGCGATTCGGAAGTGAAGTCGAAAGTTAAAGCATCAGAATTAAGGGAAATTTTTTCGGGAAAGAGCCATTTACGAAACGTTGAAACACTTTTGGCGAGGGTTTTGAGATGAACATTGAGAAACATAAGATGATTTATGAAGGTAAAGCAAAAAGGCTTTACGAGACCGCAAGTCCTGGGGCATTGATTCAAGAATTCAAAGACAGTCTCACCGCCTTCAATGCTCAGAAAAAGGGTTCCTTTGAGGGTAAAGGAAAAATCAATCACCAAATCACGAAACTTATTTTTAAATATCTGTCCGATAGCCATATCGCGAATCACTTTTTGTCGAGCATCGATGATCGCCATATGCTGATTGAAAAACTACAAATGAGTCCGCTCGAAGTTGTCGTGCGCAACCGCGTTGCTGGGTCATTAGCAAAGCGATTAGGCTTAGAAGAGGGCATGCGTTTAGGAGCCCCCATTGTGGAGTTTTATTACAAAGATGACGCTTTAGGTGATCCGATTGTCACAGAAGATCATGCACTCCTATTGGGGGTTGCAACCCGAAGTGATCTTGATGAACTAAAGTCAAAGGCTCTTGATATCAATCTTTTGCTTCAAAAATTATTTTCCGAAATCGGCATCGAACTTGTAGATTTTAAACTCGAGTTTGGCCGTAATGCCTTTGGGCACATTGTTTTAGCCGATGAGATCAGTCCTGATTCTTGCCGGCTGTGGGATCAAAAAACTCAAGAAAAGTTGGATAAAGACAGATTTCGACGGGATCTCGGAAAAGTTGAAGAGTCATACAAGATCGTGTGCGACAAATTATTAAAAAAGTTGGGAGCAAAGGCATGAAATATTTGGTGACGATAATGCCCCGTGAAGAAGCCCTCGATCCCCAAGGTCGGGCGGTTCAAAGCACTCTGAACCGGCTCGGATTCAAAGTTCAAGATTGCCGCGTGGGGAAGGTGGTCGTTGTCGATCTCGCTGATGGATCCAACGAATCTCAGAATCTTGAAGCTGTTAAAAAGATGGCTCAAACCGTTCTTTCAAATCCGCTGATTGAAACTTTTGAGGTGAGGACTTTGTGAGTAAGAAAGTTGGGGTGCTGCGATTCTTAGGAACCAACTGCGACGCCGATGTTTATCAAGCGATAAAGGATCTGGGCCATACGCCTGAGTATCTTTGGTGGTCTGATCGTTTTGATTGGAAGTCTTACTCGGCTCTAGTGTTGCCGGGCGGATTTTCTTACGGAGACTACTTACGTGCCGGAGCATTGGCCGCGCAAGCACCAGCCATGGATGACGTTAAACAAGCGGCCAAAAGTGGTGTTCCGATTCTTGGCATATGCAACGGCTTTCAAATCTTGTGCGAGGCTGGTTTGCTTTCGGGTGCTTTAACAAAAAATATCAGTCGCCAGTTTCAAGATGAATGGGTTGAAGTCGAGCTTGTTGGGTCTGATGGCCCATGGACTCAAGTCGGTCAAAAATCCTTTAGACTTCCTATCGCGCACTCTATGGGAAGATATTTTGCACCAAAGGACACCCTCAAAGCTCTCGAAGATGACGGGCTGATTTGGCTTAAATACAAGAGAAATCCCAATGGAAGCCTTCACGATATTTCAGGAATTCTAAATAAGAATCGAAACGTCGCCGCACTCATGCCCCATCCGGAACGCGCCATTCATTCTTGGATGGGGAGTTCGGATGGACGAAGCCTTTTGCAATCTGGACTCGGGGGAGCGCTATGACGCTTGATCAAAAGCTAAAACATTATCGGCTTTCACAATCCGAGTACGAAAAGATGAAATTGGCCCTTGGCCACGAACCAAGTCAAATTGAGTGGGCCTTGTTTAGCGCCTTATGGAGCGAGCACTGTTCTTATAAATCATCAAAGGTACACTTACGGGGTCTGTTCACCAAACACCCGCGGGTCGTGCAAGGTCCTGGAGAAAACGCCGGAGTCATCGATTTAGGACAAGGGGAGCGCGTGGCTTTTAAAATGGAAAGTCATAATCATCCCAGTTTCATTGAACCCACTCAAGGGGCGGCCACGGGCGTTGGGGGCATTTTGCGCGATGTCTTTACTATGGGCGCAAGACCAATTGCTTCAATGGATTATCTTTGTTTTGGAGATCCCAAAGACAGCGAAACCCCAAGGCTTCTTGCGGGAGTTGTTAAGGGGGTCGGGGGGTATGGAAACTGTGTTGGTGTTCCTACCGTCAATGGGCAAACCACATTTCACAAAACCTATAACAAAAACAATTTGGTCAATGCATTTTCCCTTGGGCTCTTCAGGCCCGGTGAAGAAGTTTTTTATGGAAGAGCGAGTGGCGTGGGAAATCTAATCGTGTATGCCGGTGCCCGCACCGGTAGAGATGGTGTACACGGTGCCGCTATGGCCTCAGAAAGTTTTGGATCAAATTTAGAGGCAAAAAAACCCAATGTGCAAATCGGCGATCCGTTTTACGAAAAACTTCTCATTGAAGCCTGTCTTGAAGTTATGAATGAAAATCTGATTGTGGGAATTCAAGACATGGGAGCGGCAGGGCTTACAAGTTCTACTTTTGAAATGGCCGCGCGTGCGGGCACTGGACTACGCATGGACTTGTCGAAAGTTCCGTTGCGAGAACCAGATATTAGCCCTGAAGAAATTTTGCTTTCCGAGAGTCAAGAGCGCATGGTGATGATTGTAGAGCCTAAAAATCTCAATCGCGTTGTTGATGTCTTTAAGCGTTGGGATTTGGATTGTGCCGTGATCGGCGAAATCACCTCGGGTGATCACGTTGAGCTCGTTTGGAAGAATCAGGTCATCGCTCGTGTGAGTCATAAGCCTTTAGTGAATCAGGCTCCAGTTTACGAGCGCCCATTTGATCTGCCTTCTCAACCTAAGAAGACAGAGATCACGACCCCCGAATCAAATGAATTGGGTAGCGTTTTGTTGAAGGTTTTGAAGTCCCCAGAAATGCGATCGCGAGAGTGGATTTTCAAGCAATATGACCAGCGCGTCGGTGCTAAGACAATGAGTGCTTGCGAATCTGATGTGGCACTACTTCGACTTCCCGATTCTGGTCGTGTTTTGGGCATGAACACCGGCTGTCGCGTTTCGGTGATGCAATGGCATCCTTATCTGGGAGGGGCAGACGCGGTTATCTTTCCGGTGATTCAGCAAGCGACCAGAGGCGTGAAAGCATTGGCCCTTACGGATTGCCTAAACTTCGGCAATCCAGAGAAGCCCCAAGTGATGGGTGAATTTGTCTCGGCGCTCAAAGGCCTTAACGAAGCCGCCACCCAGCTGGAAGTTCCCATTATAAGCGGAAACGTTTCGCTTTATAACGAAACACAAGGGAAAAGCATTGTTGGTACACCGGCTACTGGAATTGTAGGCCTTCGAGAACCCCTATTAGGACCGAGTCATGAGTTTACAGAGTCGGCTCTCGAAATTTTTATTTTGAAAACAAAACCTGAAATGTATTTGATGGGCGAATTCAATCGCATTGTTCATGACCGAGAACCACAAGGTGATTTTACAGAAATTCACTTTGAAAGTGTTAAATCCATTCAAAAGTTTTGCTTAGAAAACTTTCAGCACTTTGAATGTGCTAAAGCTATTGGACGTGGTGGATTGGCTGTAACTTTGGCGCGCATGTGCCTATCGGTTGGAGCGGAAATTGTTTCGCTAGATGGCCCTCGCAATCCGCAGGTGAGTTTATTTGCAGAACGATTTTATTCCGTTGTTTTAGGCGTCAAAAAGGCGAAGGCCGAACGACTGAAACAGGCCATTGAAAAAGAAAGACACTTAGAACTTGTGCCAATTGGCAAGACCCAAGAGGCACTAGAGCTTAAGATCTTAAATTTGATCAAGGTTAATTTGAACGATGTTAAAACCGCTTACTCAGAAAATCTCGGAGGTCTGGTTGAAAACTTGGCGTGAAGAATGTGGAGTTTTCGGGATCTGGAATCATTCGGAAGCAAGCCGGATGACTTATTTGGGGTTGTTTGCGCTTCAGCACCGGGGGCAAGAAAGTTGCGGGATTGTATCGCTCAAAGATGGCGAACACATTCATCACAAGGGTCTGGGACTGGTTGCCGATAATTTTACAGAGTCAGAACTTGATCGATTGTCTGGAAAAACAGCCATAGGCCATGTGCGATACTCAACAACAGGCGCTAACCTCCTGACCAATGCTCAACCGTTAACAGCTAGCCTAAAAGAGGGTCCGCTGGCCATCGCTCACAATGGAAATATCGTCAACGCCGCCGAGATTCGAGAGCGTCTCAAAAAAGAAGGGGCCATCTTTCAAGGGACCAATGACACAGAAGTCATTTTACATCTCTTGGCGCGCGATAGGGCTGAGCGTTTTGAAGATCGTCTTACGAATTCGTTAAGTCAGTTAGAGGGAGCGTTCTCTCTGACTATACTGACATCGAAAAAATTAATTGCGGTTCGAGATCCAATGGGATTTAGACCATTGTCTTTAGCGACGATCAAAGATCCAAAAAGTGGAGAAAAAGCTTGGGTTGTGGCTTCGGAAACCTGCGCATTCGATTTAATAGAAGCGAAGTTTGAACGCGATATTTTGCCGGGCCAAATTCTCATCATCGACAAAGATGGGGTGAAGGAGCGTCAGCTACCGGCTAAGAGTCAGCTGGCCCAGTGCATTTTTGAACATGTGTATTTTTCGCGACCTGATAGCGTGGTTTTTGGTCGTGGCGTTTATCATTCGAGAAAATCCTTGGGAAAAATTTTGGCGCAAGAGTGTCCGGTGAAAGCGGATTTGGTCATTCCTGTTCCAGATAGTGGAGTGGCCGCGGCCCTTGGGTACTCGGAAGAAAGCGGGATCCCCTTTGAGATGGGAATCATTCGTAATCACTATGTGGGAAGAACATTCATCGAACCGCGAAGTCAAATTCGAAGCTTTGGAGTAAAAGTTAAGCTCAATCCCATGAGCGCGATCCTAGAAAATAAGCGGGTCGTTGTTGTTGACGACAGCATTGTTCGCGGAACGACTTCTAAAAAGATTATTCGCCTAGTGAGAGCTGCCGGGGCCAAAGAGGTTCATATGCGAATTGCGGCTCCACCGACAACCGGTCCGTGTCACTATGGAGTGGATACGCCAACAAAAGAAGAGTTGATCGCTTCTAGTCAGAGTCTGGAGCAAATCAGAGAGTTCGTCGGGGCCGACTCGCTGGGGTATTTATCCGTGAGCGGACTTCAAAAAGCAGTGAGCGCGAAACCTAATGAATTTTGTGCGGCCTGTTTTGACGGGAAATATCCAACCGAGCTCTTTGGGCATTAATTGACGTATTTACAACTGAGAACGAGTTCGTCCGATGAGTTTTCAAATCGGACTGAGGCTTGGGGAAAATGCTCCATTTCAATGGAAATCTTAGTCGAGCGCCCCAAGAATATGAGCGTTCCAGACAAGTGAAAGCAGTTGATGCAAGTGCCTTGGTCCCATTGACTCACTTCAATTTCAAATCCTTCGGTATCGCGTTCGCTAAAGATAAGCCAAGCGCGACGCAGTTCCGTAGAAAACGCAAAGGCCGTCTTGTCGTTTTGGTTGCAAATGATGGCCACTTGAGAAAGTTCTGACCACGGTGTCGTTTGGGCTCCCAAGCTGGGAGTTGAAATCAAAATGGGAATGACCAAAAGCAATGCCTGAATCATGGGACGACTTCTCTTTCTCTCTATCTCGTTACAAGCCGTTGTACCCCTACCTGACGCGCAATGTAAAGGAAAACCAAGGCGGTGCGTTAAGCTCGCCAAAGGTCTTGAATTAGCCTTTAAAGGCCGCGTATCATGAGGCTTTCAAGGGGGTGGGTGGTGATTCAAAATTATATCGATGGCCGTTTTGTGACGTCACAGTCCAAGCAAGTGACATCGGTGATTAACCCCTGTACGGAAGAAGTCTTGGGTCTTACACCCCATTCGACGGCTCAAGAAGTGAGTCAAGCCTGTGAAATTGCTCAAGAAGCGTTTTTGACCTGGCGGAGGGTGCCGGCTCAAGAGCGGATTCAATACTTGTTTAAACTTAAAGCACTGTTGGAAGAAAATTCAGAGTCCTTGTCTCGACTCATTACCATTGAAAGCGGAAAGACCCTTAACGAGGCCCGTGGCGATTTGCGCCGTGGAATTCAAATGATTGAGGCCGCGTGTGGAATTCCTTCCATGATGCTAGGAACCAGTTTTGAGGACATTGCCAGTGGCATTGATTGCGTCGCTGTTCGACGACCTATGGGAGTTTTTGCGGCCATCACCCCATTTAATTTTCCGGCCATGATCTCCTTTTGGTTTTGGCCTTTCGCCGTTGCCGCGGGAAACACGTTTGTTTTAAAACCCAGTGAACGGGTGCCTCTGACTCAAATAGAAATCTTCAAACTGATTGAGAAAGCGGGTTTTCCGAAGGGAGTTGTTAATCTTGTTCAGGGAGGGCGGGAAGTGGTTGAAACTCTTTGCACGCATCCACTTGTTCAAGGCATTTCATTCGTAGGTTCAACTCCAGTGGCAAAAATCGTTTATTCAAAAGCGGCCTCCCATGGAAAAAGGGTCCAGGCTCTGGGAGGCGCAAAGAACTTTATGGTGGTTCTGCCTGACGCCGTGATGGACAAATCGGTGAGCACAGCCTTGGAAAGCATTATTGGATGTGCCGGTCAGCGATGTCTTGCGGGAAGTGTCGTCTTGTCCGTCGGAAAAGACACGGCCCAAGAAATCGAAAATCGAATGGTTGTTGCAGCCAAAGAAATTATTATTGGCGACGGGCTAGATCCAATGACTCAACTGGGTCCGCTTATTTCAGAAGAATCCAAATTGAGAGTGAGTCAAATGATCGATAAGGCCGTCAGCCAAGGTGCCAAACTCTTGTTTGACGGACGAGCCGATGTGAGACGCCAAAAAGGATTTTTCATGCGACCCACGGTTCTGGGCGGGGTCAATAAAAATATGGAAATCGCCAAGCAAGAAGTGTTTGGACCGGTTATCTGCTTGAGTGAAGTTCCAAGTCTCAACGAAGCGATTAACACCATTAACAGTTCCGAGTTTGCCAATACGACCACACTTTTTACTACTAATGGCGCCGCTGCTCGGGAGTTTTGTTACCAAGTGGATCCAAGCATGATTGGCATTAACATTGGGGTGCCAGCGCCTATGTCCTTTTTCTCGTTTGGTGGTACGAAAAATTCTTTCTTCGGCGACATTAAAGCGCACGGCGCTGAGAGCGTGCGATTTTTTACCGATTCAAAGACAACAATGTACCGGTGGCTCAAGGGCGGGAATATTTGGTGAAACATCCAGCGCATTTAAATTCTCATCGTGAGGGATTTGGACCAGGGATTACTTGGATCAGTAAAGATACGGATCTTGAGTTTCCAACATTCCTCGATTTTGCCGTCATTCGTTTAAGAGCCGGAGAAGCCTATACCGTAGCGACCCATGAAAAAGAAAAAGCACTTGTGTTGATGTCCGGGTTAGTCGACCTTCGTTGGCGTAAAACCACGGATACCCAGAGTGAAAAGGCGACTATTGAGAGACGATCGCTCTTTGATGAACGACCAAAATGTTTTCATGGGGATCACCTGACAACCGTGTTTGTGCAAGCAAGGCAGGATGCGGAGCTGTGTCTCATTCAGGCGAAGAATTCTAGAGAATTCGTATCAAAACTTTTTCAAACCGACGATGTGCAGTCAGAGCTTCGCGGAGCAGGTCTGGCCCAAGGGGCCACGGTGAGAGATGTGCGTTTGATTTTTGATAAAAATAATCGACCCGAAAGTGAAATGGTGTTGGGAGAGGTCGTAAATTTCCCAGGACGCTGGTCAAGTTATCCGCCCCATCACCATGATCAGCCGGAACTTTATCACTATAGATTCACCGAGCCTCAAGGATTTGGCCATGCAGAGCTGGGCGATGCGGTGGTGAAGGTCAAACAATTTGATACGGTTAAAATAATGGGCGGGTGGGATCACGCTCAGGTTTCGGCTCCGGGGTATGGGATGTATTATCTTTGGGCGGTAAAGCATTTATCTGAAAAACCTTATTTGGGATTTCAGTTTTCTGATGATCACACCTGGCTTCTGGATCCGAAGAAGCAAGGATGGGAGCCACAGTTATGAAAACAAAACGACTAACAGTTGCGGCTGCAATCGTAGAATTTTTGAAGAATCAGTATGTCAGTCGAGACGGCCAAGAGCATCGCCTGATCAATGGCATGATGGGAATTTTCGGTCACGGGAATGTGGCCGGTCTCGGACAAGCGCTTGAAGAGCACGGTCATGGAGATTTGCCGTTTATTCAGCCGAAGAATGAGCAAGCGATGGTTCACACGGCCATTGCTTATGCAAAAGCTCGTCGCGGTCTCGGAACTTTTGGTTGTACGACCAGTGTTGGGCCAGGGGCGACAAATCTGGTGACGGGAGCGGCGACCGCGACCATTAACCGATTGCCGGTCTTGCTACTGCCTGGTGACATATTCGCCAACCGACGCCCGGCTCCGGTGCTGCAACAACTCGAACACAATCAAAGTTATGACGTCAGCGTTAACGACTGTCTTAAACCAGTTTCAAGATTTTGGGATAGGATCAATCGACCGGAGCAACTCTTAGTCTCCTTGCCAGAAGCCATGCGGGTTTTGAGTGATCCGAGTCTTCAAGGGGCTGTGACCATTTGTCTGCCCGAAGATGTTCAAGTTGAAGCGTATGACTGGCCCGTTCACTTTTTTGAAAAGCGCGTGTACCAGCAAACAAGACGTACACCGGAAGTCAATGAACTGGGATTGGCGATGGAGCTCATTAAAACGTCAAAGAGGCCGCTACTGATCGCGGGCGGCGGAGTAATTTATTCTGAGGCCGAGCAAGCTCTAAGAAAATTTGCCGAAACAACCCATATTCCCGTTGCGGTGACACAAGCGGGAAAAGGAGCTCTAGCTGATAGCTTTGCCTATTGCCTGGGAGCTGTGGGCACCACCGGAACCTTTGCCGCGAATTTGATCGCACGAGATGCGGACTTAGTCATTGGCGTAGGGACACGGTTTTCTGATTTTACCACAGCCTCTAAAACGCAATTTCAAAATCCCGCCGTTCGGTTTTTGACGATTAATCTCAGTAGTTTTGATGCCTACAAGAATGGAGCGCAGCCTATTGTTGCCGATGCACGACTGGGTCTTGAAAAACTCGGTGAGGCTCTCGGGAATCATCGAGTCGATTTAGAGTACGACCGGGAGATCATGGCTGCTCGAGAGGAATGGATTAAAAAGTATTGGGAAATCGTTCAGCCCAAATCAAAGCCAAAGGGTGCCGAAGGCAAGCTCGTGCAAAGTGAAGTTATTCGAATTGTGAACGAATGTTTGGATGAGTCGTCCACTATTGTGCATGCGGCCGGAAGTCTGCCCGGAGACTTGCATAAACTTTGGATGTCGCGTTCGTCTAAAGATTACCACTCCGAGTACGGCTATTCTTGCATGGGATACGAAATTGCTGGAGCTATGGGTGTTAAAATGGCTGCATCCCAGCGCGAAGTGTACGCTTTCTTGGGCGACGGAAGTTATCTCATGATGAACCACGAAATCGTCACGTCCATTCAAGAAGGACATAAGATCACAATCTTGTTGGTTGATAACCACGGTTATCAGTGCATTCACAACTTGCAGCGCAGTTGTGGTGGTGCTTCGTTTGGGAATGAGTTTCGGCACCGGGATGCAGAAAAGAATCGCCTCGAGGGGCCCCTAGTGGAGATTGACTATATCGGTAATGCAAAGAGCCTGGGCGTGATCACGTTTCGAGCTACCGATGAACGATCACTCAAGGCTGCATTAGAAGGGGCAAAGCGCGAACTCACGACCTGTCTCATTTATATTCCGGTTGATTTGTCACTGGGAGTACCCGGATTTTCTTGGTGGGATGTGCCCGTGAGTGAAGTTTCTGAAAACCCATCAGTGGTTCGAGCACGACTGCAGTATCAAGAAGCAATCACACGACAACGATTTTTGTATTAACCAAAAAAGGGGGATGAATATGTTGAATGTGAAGATCGGTGCCCAGCCCATTATTTGGAGCAACGACGATTTCAAAGATCTTGGCGGCCAAACCCCTTTAGAAACCTGTCTGGCCGAAATGCGCGAAGCCGGTTATCGCGGAACTGAATTAGGGCATAAGTTTCCAAAAAACCCATCAGAATTGAAACCGATTTTGCAAACTTATGGTCTGGCGCTCATTTCAGGTTGGCACAGCACTTACTTGGCCGAAAATTCTTTAGAATCGGAGATTGAAAGTTTTAAGGAGCATCTTAATTTTCTTGCGGCCATGGGAAGCCGCGTGGTCATTGTGGCCGAGTGCTCCCGTCGCATCTACGCGGATCCTGCCAAGGCTTTGATGTTTAATTTTAAAGATAACGACTCAATGACGGATTCAGAATGGAAAAAAGTCTCTCAAGGGCTAGAACACTTTGCTGAATTAGCCGGCGAAAAAGACATGAAAGTGGCCTACCACCACCACATGGGAACCGTTATCCAAAATTTGGAACAGATTGATCGGCTTATGGAAACCACCAAGCATCTTAGTCTTTTAGGGGACACGGGTCATTTGGCTTTTGCAGGTGAAAATCCGCTGGGAGTATTCAAGAAATACGCTTCACGCATGTCCCATGTGCACTTGAAAAACGTCCGTTTCGGAGTCGTGGCTCAAGCACAAGCAAACGGCTGGAGCTTTGAGCAAGCGGTTCGCGAAGGCGTGTTTACTGTACCAGGTGACGGCGGCATCGACTATGAGCCGATATTCGAAGTTTTAGAGAATGCTAAATACCAAGGTTGGCTCGTGGTTGAAGCGGAGCAAGATCCTGAAAAGGCCAAGCCATTCGAGTTTGCCAAAAAAGGGCGCGAGTACATTTACAAAAAGCTAAAAGTTTAAGGGGACCAAATTCAATGGAAACAATTGAAACATCCAAAGATGAAAATAAAAAACCATTGGCCAAGATGCACGAATTGGGGTGCGAGTTTTGGAACGATTCCGCCGATCTTGCGGAACTTGAAAATGCAGTGGCGGCAGGTGCTACGGGAGCCACGTCGAATCCGGTAATAGTTCAAAACACAATAAAAGCTCAACCGGAGAAATGGAATCCGGTCATCGCTCAGATCAATCGCGATTATCCGATGAGCACGGAAGATGAAATGGCTTGGCTCCTCATAGAAGAAATGGGTCGCCGAGCTGCAAAAGTATTAGAGCCTGTTTATATTCATACCAAAGGTGAACGGGGATTTTTATCATTGCAGCTTAATCCTAAAAATTTTCGAGATGCCGAGAGGATGGTTCTTCAAGGTAAACAGCTTTCTAGGCTGGCGATGAATATTGCCATCAAAGCGCCGGTTGTACCGGCCGGCATACAAGCCATGGAAGAGTTGACCGCTCAAGGAATTAACGTCAACGCCACGGTTTGTTTTTCAGTAAGTCAAGCAGTCGAGGTGGCCCGTGCTATTGAACGAGGATTTGAAAGGGCGAAATCAAGTGGTGTCGATACAGAGACACTTCAACCCTACATCACGATCATGGTCGGTCGCCTCGATGATCATATCGGGCGAGTCATTCAATCCAAAGGTCTGAATGTCGATCCGGGCATTGCTCATTGGGCCGGAATTGCAGTGTTTAAGCAAGCTTACAGAATTTTCAAAAGGGAAGGCTTTAAGTCACGATTGTTGGTGGCGGCCTATCGGCACAACATGCATTGGACCGAGCTCATGGGGCCGCAAGTCACCATGACCATTCCTTATGGGTGGTGGACACGCTTTAATGAAACTAATCATATGCCACTTGCAACCATTGAGAAGCCCGTAAGCCCGCCCATTTTGGATGCCCTATATAACGACGTTTCAGATTTTCGTCTCGCCTATGATGAAGACGCCATGGGAGCTGAGAAGTTTTTGAATTATGGTGCTACGGTTCATACATTGAATCAATTTTTAGGTGGCTATGAAGGCCTTGTTCAGCTCATACGACAACAAATGATTCACACTTAAGAAAGGAATTTGAAAATGAAGATCTCCATAATGGTTTTTGCCTTAGCCATGAGTCTTACTGCTCAAGGTTTTGCATTCACCCTGGCTGATGGGATTACCCTTTGTCCGGAAAAGCAAAATCCGATGACCGTGCTTAAAGATCAGGGCGCAAATCGATTCGCCGGAGAAAGACAGATAAGCCAAACACCGTCGGTAGTTTTGGTCGAGCTTCTTCATGATCCATCTGTTTACAATGAGTCGCTTAGTCTTCCTATAAAGCTAGTGGGAATGATGAGATTGGAAATGGGTTATGAATCTAATCCTGGCAATCCTCACGATCGACCGCTTTATTGCAAAGTGGATTTCAAATCGGGTAGTTGCCCAATTCCAAGTTGTGCCAATCCTCCGGAGGCTTGTTACTATGATTTCACTCAAGCTCCGACCGATGAATTTGGATGCTGGACTGGCTGCGGCCCTTTAATTTGCGCCAGAGAGTAAGAATAGGCCCGAATTTCGCAAGCACTGCCTCTATTAAAGATAGAGGCAATACTTGCGAGGTTCTGTTTAATGAAGCTGATCTTAGCTATAGCTCTGATTTTATTATGTTTTTCCAATCCAGCAAAAACCCAAACAAATGATTGGGATCCAAAAAAGGAAATTCCCCCTGTAACAGTTATCGGCCAAGGAAGTGCCCAAGAGGGCCGTCTCGCTCAACATGTGGAGCTTGAGCTCGAGCGAACCCTTGAATACTGGAGAAAAATGGGGCTTCCCAACCCTCCCGATTTAGAGGGCGTATTCTATATTCCTAACTACAAAGACATTCGCGTTTTAGAGTTTGTGACTATCCTCAACCCTTCCATTGTGGATGTTCGAGGGTTCGTCAATCAGCAACGAGAACATTTTGAAAGGTCTTATTTGCGGGCGTTTCTTGATGTGCTCGCACCTAAATTGCGTGCAGATTCTAGAGAACTGGCTTTATTTGTATTTGATCAATATCTCCAGATTCGATTGGGCGTTCAAATGCCCATGCTTTCTGATGCTCTTCGATTGAATCCCACGGTTCAGGAGTTACTTCAAATGACCGGAACTCTGGGATCCAATCTCGATAATGCTTATTTTGCAGCCTTTCCAAAAGTGAATCTCACCGATATTTTGCCAATCAAGACCGACGATAAGCCGGTGAGTTTGTTGAACCCGTCGGATCTTAATAAAATTGTTTACATCGAGAGAGTCGGTTCGATGCGGGAATTGCCGAAAACAAGACGCATCGTTATTTTGCCCCGCTTTACCCAAGCCGATGGCGACATGAAATTGACGACACTCAACGATCCTTCTGTCTTAATACATGAAGAAGGGCATCACATGGTCGACACCATGGCCAACGAAAGAGAGATTCATCGATCTCTCAACGAAGTGTTGGCCGATTATTTTGCCTACATCATGCTTGAAAATCCTCGAATCGGAGAATTTTTTGCTAAGGCCTCGGGAGAAATTGCCGGAAGACTTTCCAAAAATCCGAGCGTTCGCGATCAAATTGCCGCTTTTCAATTAGAAGGTCTTGCGACACAAGGTTTTATTCGAGACATCAGCGAAGAAGCTAATATGTTAGGTTTGGCTCGAAGGACCTATGATGGGGGAGATTACGACAACGGGCATCCGTTACGAAGGATGATGTACGGCGTGCATCAGCGACTTAAATCCCAGAATCCTGCTCTTATTGACGAACTTAATAAGATTGTTGTGAGAACTGTCACGGAGGTTGCAAATCTTCCCGAGATCATCTCGACCAGACAAGGGACCACCATTTGGGTTCATAATATATGGCGATTCATCGCAAGCTGGGCGGCTGAAAAAGTCGCCATACGAAGGCTTCAAGATCCGAAGCAAGTAGAGAGTCTCGAAATTGTGAAACGCCTTAATGAAATGCCCACAGTCACCAAACCGACGGCTCCTGAGGCCGACTCCGCTGAAGTGGCTGAGCTTAAAAAACTTCGCCCCAAGACGCTTCCAAGTTTTATGGGAAGTGATGAGTCCAGTGTGAAGAAAGTTGATGGCGGACTTGTTTCAAGTCTTCCTGGATTTATCACCCAAGAAGACGCCATGGCTTTAGCCGGCTTTTTAGTTGATCAAATGAAAGCGCGAGTGGAAAAAGGCTGGGAACAAAAGGCCCGCGGAATTCGAAAAGCGATGAGACCATTCGGATGGGATCGTTCGTTGGCGCTCGATGTGGACTTTGTCATTCCAGAATATATACGAGCCTTGTATCGACAAGCGGCCAAAGTGGATCCTAGTATTGCTCAAGCAATTAGAGCCGAGGCTGAACATATCCTTGGTAGTCCTACAGTATTGGTCGATACCGGACTTGGCTTTTCGGAGTTATTCTTTTTGAAATCGAGTGCGGATAAAATAAATTTTGTAGCTCGAGGCCAAGCCAAGCGCCTGTTTTCAAGAATGGCAAGCATACGTAAGGAACTTGAAAACCCTAATTTAAATGACAAGCAAAGGGAAAAATTGATCACCGATTACGGCTGGGCTTTAGATAAAATTCAGCAGTACGAAAGAACCGGAGCCACTTTTAGGATATTTGCAGGCCATCCATTTTTGCAGGTGTTTTCGCCCCTTAAAGATCTGGTTCTAAAATGGAATCGTAGGTCTTGTCGGGCTGCGATGGACGTACTAGGGCAGTCTCTTTAGGCGCAAATACAAAACCTATTTCCATTCCAGTTTGTAATCCCGTTGCCTCTTGAGCGGGGACATCGGCGACAAGTTTTTGCTGATGGAGGCTCAACGTGAGTCTCGTGCGATGACCCAAAAACATTTTTTTGAGCAAACGCCCCTTGAGCGCATTTTCACTTGTGCTTAAGTAAATTTGTTCAGGGCGAACCGCAATAGAATAGTTTTTGGGGTCACTATTGATAAAATCGAGATCTTTTAAGCTAAATGAAATTTGGCTCAGCCAGGTTGGACTTAAAATATTGACGTCTCCCAAAAATCTTGCCACAAATTCAGTTTCAGGACGGAAATAAATTTGCTCAGGTGAGCCGGTTTGCATGACGCATCCGTGATTCATCACCACCACATGATCGCTCATCGACATGGCTTCTTCTTGATCGTGAGTGACATAAATGGCCGTAAAACCGTTTTGAATTTGAAGACTTCTTATTTCTTCTCTTAGCAAGACGCGCAACCTTGAGTCCAGATTTGACAATGGTTCATCAAAGAGCAAAACCTCGGGCTTTAAAATCAGGGAGCGCGCCAACGCCACACGCTGTTGTTGCCCTCCACTTAATTGCATGGGGAGTTTGAAGAGATGCTCTGTTAATTGCAGCTTCTCAGCTATTTCTTCAACGTGTCGGCGAACATCGTTAGAAGGTGTTGAACGAACTCTAAGCCCATAAGCGATGTTTTCAAAAACAGTCATGTGGGGAAATAGGGCATATGACTGAAAAACCATCGGAAAGCCCCGTTGATGCGATTCGAGGCTAAGAATGGAACGTCCGTTGTGCAGAATGTCTCCAGTTGTTGGAGTTTCGAATCCTGCGATAAGTCTCAGGAGAGTGGTTTTACCGCAGCCCGATGGTCCAAGAAGAGTGTGAAACCGGCCCTTTTGAAATTTGAGGTTAATGGAGCTGAGTGCTCTAAAAGAAGCGGAATCTGTTTTAAAATCCCTTGTTACATTTTGGATTTCAATCATCGGCGCTCCTTTGGCATGAAAATTTGGGTTGAGGTTAATAAAACTGTAATGAGAGTCATTAAGACGACACAAATGGCGCTGGCCTTGGACAAATGACTTGTTTCAACAAATCCTAAGATATTGACTGTTATAAGATTCCAAGACCCGCTCACAACAAAAATAATGGCTGAAATGGCCGTAATGGATTTTACAAACGCGTAGGAAAAACCTGAAATCAGTCCTGGAGCAACAAGAGGAGTGACGATTTGAGCAAATACTCTCGTGGGGCCTGCACCCAAACTTCGGGCTCCTTCTTCCATGGAGGGATCAATCTGTAATAAATTATTTTTTACCGACTGTAGCGCCAACGGCAAATTTCTAAAAGCCAAGAGAGCTACGATAATCCAAAGGGTTCCCGTGAGTAATAGAGGGTGATCGTTAAAGGCTAAAATGTAGCCGATGCCGATAACCGTTCCCGGCACTGCAAATGTTAATAAACTGGAAGCCTCGATAAGCTGTTTGCCTGAGGCTTTTGATCGCAGCAAAATGAGTGCAGCAATAAAACCCAGCACCAGACTTATCGGAGCGCTGATCCCAGAAATGAGAAATGAATCCAGAAACGCTTCTCTGGTTTCTCGAAGAGAATTAACAATGTGGAGTAAGGTAAATTCATGTCCTGCTCCCCAAGTTTTTACAAATGCTCCGAACAATACGGTGCTATAAAGACTCAAGATTGGAAGACATGTGAAGACAACGAGTCCAGACGCCATCACTAACGCCAAACCCTTAAGCTGAGGCCTTGGGCTTGGCGAGGGTTTGCCTGTTAAAGTGACAAAGGATTTTTTAGATACGACCCATTTTTGGATCACGTAAGCGAGTAAACAGGGGAGGAGTAAAGCTAACGCCAAAACCGAGCCCCCCGCCGTGTCATACTCGCCAGTGATCTTCAGATAGCTTTCGACCGAAAGAACCTTAAAGTTGCCAGATAAAATCAGAGGATTTCCAAAATCGGCCAAAGACTCAATGAAGATAAGAAGAAAGCTTGTAAAAAGACTTGGAAGACTGAGAGGAAAAATGACTTTCCAAAATGTCTTCATTCTTGAAGCCCCTTGGCTGTAAGAGGCTTCAAGTAAAATGGGATCAATGGAGCTAAAAGTGCTGCTCAGCAATAGATACGACGTGCAAAAGTAGGCAAGGGTTTCGATTAATACTAACCCATAGAATCCGTAAATTTCTGGCGCCCAATTAAACAGGGGAAGCAAAAATGATTGAGTCAAGATCCCCTGCTTTCCAAAAAGCATAATGAGGGCGATGGCCAGCATAAACGGGGGCGAAACCATTGATAAGTAGGTGAGTCCTCGAATCAAGAAAGCACCTGGCAAACGATAAAAGGATGTGAAGTAAGCTAGAATAAATCCAACAAGGGTCGCCAACACTCCAACGGTGACGCCAAGATAAAGACTGTTTTTAAAGGGAGACCATAGCGAGTTACTTTGTAGAGCAAAGCGATAGTGATCAAATCCAAAACCGGCTTCGGTTGTAATGGTACTTTTTAAAATGGATCCAATTGGCCACCAAACAAAAATGGCCAAGAGTAAAAGCAGTCCAAACGTAATCAGCTGGCTAGGTCTAAGCCATTTTATTTGGCTGTCAGTTTTCGCCATTGATCTAAAACCACCTTTTGGTTTTCAGAAACTTTCTCTGCATCCATTTTGATCAATTTAATGTTTTTTGCGACGAGACTTTCATCTGGAGTCTTCGCTTTGGGGTGAAGTGGTACGCGGTGATAGCGCGCTAACAAGTTTTGCACTTCGAGCGAAAGCGCATAATCGATAAATTTCTTACCTAATTCTTGATTTTGGGAGTTTGCGATCAGCCCCACACATCCAATTTCGGAAGCTGTTCCATCTTTAGGGATACTTAAACCCACCGGATACCCGGCATCGCGCCCTTTGCGTAAAATATCGTTTGAAAAAGAAATGCCGAGCATCACTTCACCTAAGCCTACTTGAGTCACAGCGGCCGATCCCGACTTGTTATAGTGATGGACCTGGGAATCGAGTTGCTTGATGTAGTCCCAACCTTTTTTGTCGCCATGTTTTGCTAAAAGTGCCGAGACAACGGTGTAAGCTGTTCCTGAGGTATAGGGAAAAGCCATCGTGACTTGCCCCTTCAACTCGGGTTTAAGTAAGTCATCCCAGGTTTTCGGCACCGGAAGATTTTTTTCTTTAAATAATTTTTCGTTGACCGCAAAACCAATGGCACCGAAATAAAATCCCGTATAAACCCAGTCATTATCGCGCTCGCTATCTTTAAGCTTAAAATCGGTTTTGGGTTGATAGGGACTCAATAGCCCTTTTCGTTTTGCTATATGGAATTCAGGATGAGGGCCGCCAAACCAAACGGTGGCTTGAGGGTTTTTCTTCTCGGCTTCCATGCGGGCAATCGTCTCGCCAGCTGATAGGCGCACAAATTTAATTTTAACGTTCTCTCGTTTTTCGAACGGTTCTAAGTACGTGGGAACTTCATCTTGCTCCATCACGGTATAGATGGTGAGTGATTGGGATGCTTGAGTAGGAAATGTCCCCATGAATCCGAGCATGCCGACTAGTAAGAGGAAGTTTATCATTAAAGAATCTCCGTAAGTTTAACAGGTCGATTTTCAAGGGCTGACTTTTTTGCGGCCATGGCCAAAACGGCGGCTTGACGCCCGTCATGACCGGATACCGATGGAGTTTTGTTAGTTTGTACGCATTCGATGAATTCTCTCATTTCGGCGACAAAAGACTCCGTGTAGCGCTCCAAGAAAAAATGAAGGGGCAAATCTTTCGATTGGCTTTCCGCTGACCACAATTCGGTATTAGTGGCCGTGTTGTTCGAGGCGACAAGGCAACCTTTAGTGCCAAAAACTTCGAGGCGTTGATCGTATCCGTAAGTGGCCTTTCGAGAATTATCGATGCAGCAAAGTGCTCCCGATTTATATTTTAAAGTGACCATAGCCGTATCCACATCACCGGCCTCTTTGATCTTGGGATCTATAAGATTTCCGGTGGCCGCAAAAACTTCAGTGACCTCATCGTTGATAATGTATCGGGCCATATCAAAATCATGAATGGTCATATCCATAAAGATGCCGCCAGAAACTTTCACATATTCGGCAGGTGGGGGAGACGGATCGCGACTAGTGATGCGCACGAGGTGGGGCAATCCGATGAGTTCTCTGCGAACAGATTCTCCGATTTTTTTAAAGTTAGGATCAAAACGGCGGTTAAAACCCACTTGAAATTTGATTTGAGATTTCTGAACCGCTTTCAAGGCGCTATCGATTTTTTCTAAAGATAGATCAATGGGCTTTTCGCAGAAAATATGTTTTCCAGCTTGGGCCGCTTCAATGGTGATCTGGGAATGAGTGTCTGTACTTGAGCAAATCAAAATAGCATCGATGGCCGGGTCGTTTAAAATCTCACCATAGCCTTCGGATACGTTTTTAATATGGTAATCCTTTGCGAGACTCCGAGCCTGATCGATTCGGCAATCTGAAATTCGCGTAATCTCAACGCCGCCAATTCGAGTGAGCAAATTTTGAACATGCACCCGACCTATTCGACCTGCTCCGATGACGCCTAGCTTCAAATTTTTCATTTTAACCCCCGCGTATTTTCAATCAAAAGAGACCACAGGCAGTCGTTGCATACAATTGAATTCTGGACTCTCTAACAGAAATTTGATCGAATCAGAATTACTCAAATGTCACCAGTGATCGAGCCTGATTCCAAGTACATACGCGACCTTGCTCAACGGGCAGGTGAAGCCATTTTATCGCGGTTTCGTAAGCACAATCCTTCGCAAGTTAAGGGAAATTTTAAAGGAATCGTAACCGAAGCGGATCTAGAAGCAGAGCGGCTTATTTTGGAGAGGATTAAGCAGGATTTTGGGCACCATTTAATCATCGCCGAAGAATCTGGAATCAAAGGAAGTCTAGATCCAGAAAAGACGCAATCGGTTTGGTTGGTCGATCCGCTCGATGGGACCCATAACTTTGCTCACGGCCTGGTTTATTTTGCCGTTTCTATTGCTTACGGAATAACAAAAGGCAGTTCTTTTTTGCCACAGGCGGCCGCTGTTTATGCTCCTGCTCTGGGCGATATGTACTGGGCTGATCGTGGTCAAGGGAGTTTCTGTAATGGCGAGAGGCTTCAAGTTTCAGAGTTAGAGGATTTTTCAGCAGGAAGTTTTTCTACCGGATGGGGAGCTCGCCGCGACTCGCGACTTCAGAAAATACTGCAGGAGATTTATGCTATTCAAAACCAAACGCCTAACGGCGGAGTCCGTGTGAATGGAGCTGCGGCTCTTGATTTGGCTCAGGTTGCCAGGGGGCTTTCTAACGGGTTTTGGGAAACTAATCTTAACCCTTGGGATACGGGGGCGGGCGCATTAATTGTTTCTGAGGCCGGCGGGCGTTTGACAAATTTTGGAGGCGAGCCATTCGATGCGCTCTGCGATCGGGATGTACTAGCCTCTAATCAGGCGATCCACCGTCGCTTACTCGATTTGATTCAGTAATATAGCCATTGAATTATCGTCTCAAAGGTTCAACAATATAGCCTATGTCTTCTATGATTCTGAAACCTGGTGATCGCGTTGCTATTGTGGGACTGAGTTCCATTTTCAAATGGTCGGTTTTGAAGCCCGCAATGAAAGAATTAGAACGGTGGGGTTTGAAGCCTTTGTTGGCCCCTCGTCTTCAAAAAAAGAATCTGATTTTTTCTGGAACGGTTGAAGATCGAGCGGCGCAAATTCAATGGGCCGTTCGAAATCCCAAGGTCAAAGCCATTTGGTGTGTGCGCGGAGGCTATGGCGCGTATGATTTGATTCCTTTTCTAAAAAAGATGAAACGGCCGGCGCATCCCAAAGTTTTGATTGGCTACAGCGATGTAACGGCTGTGCATCTGTTTTTCAATCAAACCTGGAAGTGGCCAAGCCTTCACGGGCCACTTTTTAATCGATTGGCAGATGCAAGGGCGGCAAAAAATCAAAAAAGCCTTGAGATGACGAAAGCAATTTTGATGAATCGAGAATACCGCCTGAGCATATCGAAAGGCCTTTCGTCGCAAAACTTAAACCGTTCAGTTGTTGGAACTTTGGTTGGCGGAAACTTGGCCATGATGGCAGCGTCCCTCGGCACCGACTGGGAAATTCAGACAAACGGAAAAGTTCTTTTTATCGAAGAAATCGGAGAGCGTGCTGGAAGACTTGATCGACTGCTGGCGCAGCTCGAACAAGCGGGGAAATTCGATCAAGTAAAGGCGCTGATCTTAGGCGACTTTGTGGACTGCCGTGAGGCCGACGGGAAAGACTATACGAAAGAAATCTTAGAAAAACGTTTTGCGAAACATAAGATCCCCATCGTGCGCGGTTTTCCCGCCGGGCATGGAAGGGTCAATCTTCCGTTTGTCCTGGGACGAAAAATCCGAATCGAAGGCGGCAAAGAGTTTTGCCTGGTTGAATCCATTCAAGGATTAGGCTGATGAAGTTTCAGGCGCTCCAAGAAATTGTTGAGAGGGCGCGTGACGATGGATATCCCCAGTGTCTGCAAATTCAGGTCAATAAAGGTAAAAGGCGACTCTTTCGTGAGTCTTGGGGGCCGGGCTATCGGCTCTTTGATTTAGCAAGCTTAACCAAAATTTTTGTAACTGTTCCGCTGATCATGAAGTTTGTATCGGAAAAAAAGCTCAACCTTCAATCTCGCGTGGAAACAGTCTTACCATTTTTTAGTGGAGCCGTTGGTAAGATCGCCGTGACCAAGCTCTTGACCCATCATTCCGGACTCGTGTGGTGGCGAGCGTATCATGAAAACTTAATTCAATATGCTCCGTCCGAGCGAAGACTGGCCCTTATGCGATTGATTGGTAAAGAACCGGTTAAAGTGCAAAAGACCTGTGTTTATTCTGATCCTGATTTTATGATTCTGGGTTGGATAGCTGAAGAGCTGGGCGGGGCTCCGCTTGATGAATTGGCCAAGACCCACATCTTTGACCCGCTAGGAATCAAAGACATGTTTTTTTTAAGGGAGCGTTCAAAGCAAATCAACGCGTTTGCCCCTACTTCTAAGACTCGGTTGCGAGGGCAAATCAGGGGATTTGTCGATGATGACAACACATGGGCACTAGGTGGGGTTTCTGGTCATGCGGGACTATTTGGAACCTTAGAATCTGTCAATCAAATGGGGATTCACTTTTTGGCGGCAGCTCGAGGAAAGAATTTGCCCTTTGCCCCCTCAACGCTTTTTAAGAAGTTTACCCAAAGGGCGGTGAGTCCAAAACTTGGGGACTGGGGATTGGGGTTTATGAAACCGAGTCGGCCCGTAAGCTCGGCCGGAGTGCAATCAGATCCCGAGGCTTTTGGGCACACGGGATTTACGGGAACAAGTTTATGGGTCGACCCCAAACGTGACGTTTCGATTTCGATTTTGAGTAATCGGGTTTATCCGGACAGAGAGGATTCGCGCTTTGTCAAACTTCGATCCCATCTCCATGATGCCATTTGGGCCGAGGTTGACGGATGAGTTCAAAAAAAGGGCTCGTGCATTTGATGGGAATTTGCGGGACGGCCATGGGGAGCTTAGCAGGACTGCTCAAACAAATGGGGTACGACGTTCGTGGAAGCGACCAAAATGTCTACCCACCAATGAGCACAAAGCTTCGCGAACTTGGAATCCAAATTCTCGAGGGCTATCGCCCGGAAAATTTGTCGCCAAAGCCTGACAAAGTCATTGTGGGAAATGTGATGTCGCGCACTCATAGTGAAGTGCAAGCTCTCTTGAACACAGACATTCCATACATGAGTTTACCTCAGGCGATGGGTGAGTATTTGATTCGCGATCGTCATAGCGTGGTGATCTCGGGTACCCATGGGAAGACAACGACGACGGCCCTTGCCGCCTGGGTGCTCCAAACCGCTGGCCTTCATCCGGGGTTTATGGTGGGCGGAGTGCCCCTTAATTTTGCAAATTCTTTTGATGTGGGGACTGGGTCGTATTTTGTGATTGAGGGAGACGAGTACGACACGGCATTTTTTGACAAAGTGCCTAAGTTCACTCATTACCGACCACGAACTTCGATCCTCACGAGTATTGAATTTGATCATGCGGATATTTACAAAGATTTGGATGCGGTCAAAAAGGCATTCCAGCTTTTGATGAAGCTTCTACCCCCAGAAGGGACGTTGATTTATAATGCCGAAGATTCAAACATCGAATCTATCTTATCTGATTGCAAAGCGAAAGTGCAGGGCTACGGAGTCCAAAAAGGTGATTGGCAATTACGCGGGATTCAATGGGGCAAAGAGTCCTCGCAGTTTGAAGTTTGGTTCAAAGGTAAGCGGGAAGACACGGTGAGCTCAACGTTGTTTGGAGAATACAATCTTTTGAACTCCCTAGCTGTTTACGCCATGGCTCGAAGTTTGGGGATTGATAAGGAAAAAATTAAAAAGGGTTTTGAAACATTTAAAGGTGTCAAACGGCGACAGGAGATTTTTGCAAAGCCGCGCGATATCACTTTGATCGACGATTTCGCTCATCATCCCACCGCCGTGCGCGTGACCATTGACGGAGTGAAAAAACGATTCAAAGAGGCGCAAGTCATTGGGGTTTTTGAACCCCGATCAGCCACTTCGCGAAGAAAAATTTTCCAGAAAGAATTTGCCGCGGCCCTTGCGACTGCCGATGCGGTGATTGTGAGTGAGCCGTACGATCAATCGAAAATTAATGAAGGCGATCGGTTTAGTTCGCAAGAGTTATTAACCGATATTCTTAAACTGAAGCCACATTTGCAGGCAACCGTTTGTCAAAGCGTCGGCGATATAATGAGCACGATCAAGCGTTGGGCCAAACCGGGCGATGTCGTTTTATTAATGAGTAACGGCGGGTTCGGCGGAATCTACGAAAAACTCCCGAAAATTCTTTCTTAGGGAACCAAAAAGGATCATCTTTAGATCAAGGCAAGCAGGGCAATCGAGATCAGGGTATCATGGGATCAAGGCCGTTTTTGATTCGGCATTCCGTTAATAAGTGCGAAAGTTACTCAGCATTAATTGCTTCTCCTATTTAAAAATTCAGTTCTCCCGAGGGTAGGAACTGAATTTTTAAAAAAAAGGAGAAGCTAAAATGATTCTTAAAAACTTTCGCACTTACCAGCTCGCTAAAGAATTTTA
>JADLCR010000070.1 GCA_020847095.1 Oligoflexia bacterium
CCGCCGCCGGTGGGATCACTCAACTTACTGGTGATGTCACAGCCGGACCGGGTTCAGGCTCACAGGCTGCAACCATTGCTGCGAGCTCAGTGACTTCTGCAAAAATGGCCGCAGGTGCTGCTCTTGCCAACATTGGCGCTGGAAACATCACCCTGGGCTACTTGGCCGCTAGCTCCGTTGACTCTTCTAAAATTGTCGATGGCACGATTACAAACGCTGATCTCGCCGTTGGAACTGCCGTAGGTAACCTCGCCGCAGGATCCATCACCTCTTCACATATCCTAGATGGAACCATTGCAAGTGCTGACATTGCCGCCAGCACTATTACTTCTGGAAACTTAGCTGCAGGGGCCGCCGCAGGAAATCTCACCGCAGGTCAAATCACCACAACCATGCTTGCTACCGATGCCGTTACCACAGCTAAAATACTTGATGGCGAAATCACGAATAGCGACATCAATGCTGGTGCGGCCATCGCCTGGTCAAAAATCAGTAAAGCCACTTCAAGCATCGCTGATCTAGCCACTCGAAGTGCTTCGGATCTTAACTCAGGGACACTGAGCGACACTTTGCTGAGCGCTAACGTGGTTCGAACCAACACAAATAATACTTATCCAAATAATATGAACAACACGTTTAACAACACCGTCACTTTCCAAAATACTAATGCTATTGGAATTGTCCCCGTTATCGTTCAAGGTATGGGCGGACAAACCGGTAATCTCGTCGAATTTAGAAATTCAAGTGGAAGCGTACTCTCTAGTATTGCTCCTGATGGTTCATTAAAACTTTATGAAGCTCCTGGATTGTCAGACTCAATGTCCATTAGGGCCAATGCGGCTACAACAGGTAGCTATGTATTGACCTTGCCTCCCGATGACGGAACTCCTGGACAAGTACTTTCAACCGATGGTGCTGGAAACCTTAGCTGGACGACGTCCGGCGGAGGTGGAGTGACTGGTGGAGGTTCATTAAATCAAATTGCCGTTTGGAACGGAGCTAGCTCGCTCACCTCTGATCCCGATTTATTTTTTGATGGAATCAAGATGGGTCTTGGAACCAATGCTCCGACCGCAAATTTTACTTTAAAAGGTGTTGGGGGCTCCGACAATCTCATGCGCTTATATCCTGCAGCAGGGCCCACAGGAAATTTACTTGAATGGACCAATGATTCAGGAACCGTGATCGGCCGAATAGAAGCCGATGGCTCTATGTCGTTTTCACCCACAAGCCTTCCACGCATCAAAGGCAGCACCACCGACGACATGGCATCAAAGGGTTTGATAGATATTTCACATAACCCTATCTCTTGGACCGGTTCGTTTGATTATCAAGCTGGAGCTGCCATACGCGTCAGAAACCAAAGCAATATTGGAACTCAAGCAGGACTTGTGGCACTTAACGAATCGACCACTGGCAATAACGCGGCCATTATGGTCATCAATAGATCAACGGTTGCAAGCACCGCAGGTCTCGCCGTAATGAACGATACAAATACTGTGGCAGACTCCGTGGGCATTATGGGTGAGAATAATAGTCCAGGAGATAACACCTCGGCCGCAAATTTCATGAACAATTCTATCGGAGCCTACTCATCTGCCTTAAGCATTCAAAACCAATCAGGAGCTGGCGATAATTCGTATGCCATGTACGTCTCAAACAGTGCAAATGCCGCAGGTGGTGATGATTCGGGTGCCATTAATGTCAGTAACAATTCATCTGGAACTGATACTTATGGAATTCGGGTCTACAACAACTCAGCTTCTGCATCCTCAAAAGCATTCGAAATAATCAATTCAAGTGTAGGAACTGGTCTCAATGTGTTTTCACAAAACTCAAGCGGACTGGCGATGAAAGTTATTGGTGAAACTGGCGGAATCCCAAACATCGCTGAATGGTACGAAAATTCTGGAACTTCACTGCTTCGTTACTCTATGAGAAAAGATGGAACTTCAGTGAGTTCTACCGATGTGGTGACTTATTCAAACATGACCGCAGCGAATACAGGTATGGTCCTAAAGGCTGGAGATTCGATGACAGGCCCGCTGACATTAAATGGTGCCGTCACCGGACTCACTGTTACCGCTAATGCGGTCTTTAATAACGATATAAAGCTTGCCGGAATGATTCGAAATGTAGATAACACTCCTATTGGTCGTGCTGAAGTGTCTCCCGGTAGTGTCACCTCTTGGGGATATGGCGCAGGATTCAATGGCACCAATGCGCTTTACGTAGGGTATTATGCTGGAAATACAGCCAGTGGCGGTTCAGGTAACTCGGCCATAGGAGCGTATGCCGGATCGGGACTAGCAAATGGCAGTAACAATACGTTCTTAGGATATACTTCTGGTACGGTTATTACCTCGGGCTCAAATAATGTGTTCATTGGATCCTCAGCAACGGCGTTGAATTTTAACGATGCCGATGCGGTTGCCATTGGATACCAGTCGCAAGCAACCACAGGCTCAATCGCACTTGGTTCGCAATCTGCGGCATTGAGCTCGGGATACTTCGTCGCAGGCTCTTCAGCCGCACCGATCAACAATATTTATTTTGGAAAAGGCATTACTGATGCCTCACCTCCACTCAATGTGAGCATTCGCGGCACGAACTCTTCTGGCTTTAATATCGATGGCAGTGCCATTCAACTCGTGGGTGGAACTGCTTCTAGCGGAACATCAAAGGGCGGCCATGTGAAGCTCCTTGCTGGGGTAGGTACCGCAACTGCTGGCTCTGGCGGTGAAATTACTTTTCATACAACCAATGACAACACGGCCCAAGCCTTGAGAATGGTCATCAAACCTGACGGCAAAATCGGTATAAACCAACCTTCTCCGACAGATTTACTGCATATTACCGGAGGTAATGCTCGTTTTGATAACGCGGTAACTGTTTATGGTAGCTTAACAAGTTTTGGCCCAAGTTATTTCTGGCAACCGGTCATTCTTCAGGCACAACAGACTGTTCAATTCCAGGACTTTGATGACTCGAACTGGACCAAAATTCGAGCTGCAAATAACGTAACTTCAAACTACTTTATCTCATTGCCCCCGAGTCCGCCGACAACAGGTCAAGTGCTTCAAGTCATTAACGGCTCAGGTGACACCCAATGGACAAATATTTCATCAGAAGGGCCATTCACTCCGACCTACGTTGGGAGCACAGTTGCTGGGTCTTGCACATATAGCGTTCAGCAAGGCAAGTATTCTCAAATTGGCAAGACTGTTCATTTTAGTTTGCGAATTCAGACTTCTGGATGTACTGGTTCTGGAAATCCACGAGTTTCTCTTGGTGTTCTCCCAAATGGAACGACCTCACATCAACAAGCTGTTACCATTTATGTCGGTTCCGGTGGGACACATAATGTGACCACTTCAGGAAATACCATCGGACACGGAGTCATTCCTCCAGGCGTCAATTATGTTGATGTCATGGAGATGAGACCTAATGGAACGACAACTTATTCGCAACTAGCCAGTTATGATGTATCTTCTGACTTGACTGTTTCTGGATCCTACATCACTGACTAATTATTTCTAGGTGACCTTTAAATAAAAAGCCCTGGGAGTGTGACTTTAGCGCCGTCACCACTCAGGCCATGGACCGTCGTCTCTTTCAACCCAACTCGTTTTTCGCTAGAAGAATTCAAAACAGGAATGATGATAAAAAAATGCCGTCGTAGGCTGAGAGTAATCAGTGCCCACTTGGGGGCAACCCAACCCGTTATTGACTAGCAAGTTTCCAAAGTGAAATGTAAATATAAATAAAAAGCCCTGGGAGTGAGGCTTTAGCGCCGTCACCGCTCAGGCCATGGAACGGCCTGTAGCGACTCATGGAAGAGTTAGTGACAAAGCTGAAGCCTCATCCCAGGGCTTTAATTCTTATTACCTCTTCAATTGAATAACTTCAGCCAACAACTCGTCAGTTGTCGTGATGGTCTTCGCATTCGCCTGAAACCCTCTTTGATTCTGAATCAGGTTCACGAATTCCATCGCGAGGTCAACAGTTGATCGCTCCAAGGATTTTGCATAAATCTTTCCGCGACCGCCCATATTGGGATTCCCGATTGCTGGCGTACCAGATTCACGAGACTCCTTAAATCGGTTGTTACCGACTTTATACAGACGCTCAGGAGCATCAAACTTTGACAAAACAAGCTGGGCCAAGTCCTTCGTTTCACCGTTTGAGTACAGAGCCGAAAGCATACCGGTGTCACTGAACGACATGTTGGTGATCGTTCCAGCGGCTGTTCCGTCTTGCTTCCATGCAAGCATGTCGCTTTCTTTTCCGTATTGAACGGTTCCTGCCAATCCCTTACCTTTGTTCGTAATGATGGCGTCACCAAATGTGAACTCAATTTGCTGATTAGGTAATGCGCCACCAGCAAAGTTGTAGTTCTTCTTGGTTTCCACTTGAGTTTCGAGCTTACCATCAACGGTAAAGGTCAATTTACCGGCAGAAACTTCAGACATCTTTCCTTCTTGTCCACCGATCACTTCTTTACCGTCTGCCATCGCATGCCATTCCCATTGACGATCCGCAGTCTTATAAAAGAAGACGGTCAAGAGATGCTTATTCCCTTGAGAGTCAAACACCTCAACACCTGTTGAGTAGTGTGAAGTATCGTTGGGTTTAGCCGGATCAAAAGGGAGACTGATTCCTGCGCGAGAATCCAAGTTCAAAGTCATTTCGACTTTCTTGGTGGCTCTTGCCGGAGTAATCGCTTTGGGCAAACGAATATCACCCATAAACGAAGTGGCTTTACCGTTATCGTCCGAAATATAACCCTGCACGCGTTGCATATCGTTTGTTACTAAAAATCCGTCTTTGTCAAAATGAAGTGATCCATCGCGAGTAAAGCTTTGGCCATCGGAACCTCTCAAAACAAAAAATCCATCCCCAGAAATCGCAAGATCCGTAGCATTTTCTGTGGAATCGACGTTACCTTGCAAAAGAATCGGGTTAACGGCGCCGATCTTCACCCCGCGACCAATCTGGTTACCACCCAGAATGCCTTTGAGGTTCTTTGCAATGATGTCTTGAAACTCCGCCCGGCTCGCTTTAAAGCCGGTTGTGTTGGCGTTGGCGATGTTGTCGCCGATAACGCTAAGTGCTTCACCTTGTGCGCTTAGACCAGACACACCGGTGAATAAAGATGTTAAAACTCCCATACGACCTCCTTGTCGCAAGCTCCTGCTGGCAGTCTATCCAGTATGAAGCTGATAAGAAGGGCCCCCTCTACGAGGACCAGCCCCTCGGTTTTACCCGTTATAAAATAACCGTACTATCGATGTTCGAAAACACCTTCTCTTTCATTGCCTCTCGATCCATGGCCGTTACAACGGTTTTATTTTTAACGCTGACAATCAGCGCGTTGTCGCCCATGAGGACAAGAGTTTCTCGAGATCCTTTTTGCGCCGCCCGATCAATAGCTTCATTGAGCTTACCCATATCTTCCGGCTTAAAACTGATCCCGCGCATTTTCATTCGTTCCAATGCGTGTTGACTAAACTTCAGACCTTCGGTTTTTGGCGCTAGATTATTTGGCTTAGGCTCGGCAATTTGACTTCCTAATACTTCGCCGAAACTAGGTCCTCCTAATCCTGACGCTTGATCCCCTTTCGTTGGACGCGTGCCTGTGGGACTCGCAGGTCCCACACCACCCAATCCGCCGATAATCGGGGATTTACTTTCTACCAAATGCTCCTCCTGTGCTGATGCTACTTCCACCTAGTTTATCAGCAGCTCCCGCATTTGCGCTAGCCACTTCTAATGGTAGAACGGCTCCCTGGAGCTCGGCTTTCGGCTTACTCTCAGGAATCACTTTTGGTTTTTGAGTTTGACTCGTTTGGTTCTTGTCACCAGTCGATTGCGCCTGATTGTACTGTTGAGTGACTTTCTTCACCAATGCCTCTTTCGCGGCATCAGAAGACAACCCCTCATCGCGCTTTGCTTGCGCTTGGCGCAAACTATCGTCTTCAATCTTTTGAATATCCGACAGCCGCACAGCCTGATCCCCAACCATGAGGATTGGGCCTTCGGCGGTGTAGTTTATTCCAGTGATAAGACCTGACGTTTCAGTCTGAACCCCAACTTTCTTTCCTGAGGTATTCTCAGCCTCGATGCTAAAAAAGTATCGACCGGCCTTCACTTCACGCTCATCTTTATCAGTTCCATTCCAAACAATTCGATTCTGTCCCTTTTTAAGAGGGCCCAGATCCCAAGACTTGATTGTCTTTCCGGTTTCGTCTGAAATAGTTACCTTTCCCTTGACGGTATCACCATAAAGTCCAAATCGAAGCTCGCTATTTGATTCTCCACCTTGATGGAAAATCTGGCGGGCATCTGCTTTGATACTCTTACCCAAGAGGTTCAATGCCTCGTACTTCTGAGTTGGCTCTTGCCCTTTTCCAATGGCCTCAAGATTTTTATTCACATTGAATAATTGCTCGAGACTAGTGAATTGAGCGAGTTGTGCTGCCATCTCATGACTTTGCATTGGATTCATCGGGTCTTGATGCTTCATCTGGGTGAGCATGAGTTTAAGAAAGTCGTCCTTTCCAAGCTCGTTCTTTCCAACCTGCCGTTGCACCTTATTTGGATTCTTCTTGCCAGGGTTGGCGACGGCATTAAGAATATCGCCTACATTTTGCGATTCCTCTTTGCCATCACCAGCCGTTTTTGTCGCAGGAGTATAATTGACTTTATCATCTTTAAAGTCCGTTCGCTGCTCCGCTTTTGAAAACGTCTGGGTTCCAACCTTGGAAGAAATCATTCTTTTTCCTCTCGTTAACTTACGCTCTTACACTCAACGAACCATGACCCCGCATGCTGGTGGGCCGATGAAGTGGTGTACTCACCATTTCCGGTCGTGCCAGGCCTCGAGGAGCCGTCGAGCGCAGTTCGCTCATTGCTGAAGCTTGCTCTCGCCGATTTTGACCCTGGTTTTGCAATTGCGATGAAAAATCTCGCGCTGCACCCAGATTGTCACCTCGACTTTGATTGAAGCTTCCATTGTTTCGGTCACCAACAGTGACATCCAATTTTTCCATGCTAAAGTTCTGGCTTGCTAATCCATGTCGAAGCTCAGAGGCATGACTCTCAATTAACTGCTTGGTATGAGAGTTCTGCGTTGCCATTTTGACTTCGACTTGATTGCCGTCTACTGCGACATGCAATTGAATCTCACCAAGATGATCGGGCTTAAGGGTCATCTTCATTTCACCACCGCCCTTTTGCGCCATCAACTGAGCTTGGTTCAAAATATTCTGAACCGCCTCTTGCTTTGCTTGTGGCGTTAAAGGCGCTAACTGATCGGTGGCTTGTGCCACACCTCCCGCCGATGCCAGTAGGGGTCCATGAGGCTTCACATGCGACAACCCTGAAGGAGCATCATGGGAACCTGAAGAACCAGCTTTTACTTCAATAGAGTCCTTTACAAGTTCACGATCAAATCCCTCTGCTGACGAACCAAACTCTCCTTTCGCCCCTTGATCAGTCGATCCTTGGGAAAAGGGGTTATTTAGTTCAGCAGGCTGCTGAATAGCGTTCACGTCTGGTTGAGGAGCCGATACTTGAGATCCTTCAATTCCACCCACAGGTGCCCGTGAAGTTTCGACGGCCTCGGGCGCAAGCTTAGCAACCTTTGAATAGTGCTGAGTTGCCACTCGAGCCTGCGAAGATACCGGTGCATCAACTTGACCCCTCATTTGCCCAGCTAAAGCCCCACCTGAAGCCGCAAACGCGAGCTTCGGATCCATCGGTTGTGATGGCGCCAACTCATCTTTTGCCAACCCATCAATCATTTTTCCAAACAATTGTTGAGCTTTAACTTCTTCTTTAGGTGAGAGTTCCAGATTATCAATCACTTGAGCCATGGTTTCGGATGGTGGCTGAGCCAGAGTTCCGGGTGGAAGCTGTTCAAACGCGCGAGCAAGTCTGTCGCGCGAAACACCCAATTCACTCTCCATAGAGGCCATAAATTGAGCGACATGTTTTTGAACAGGCCCTTGCACCACCATTGGTTGCTCGACCGCTTGATTCATCACCTGTAACTGCGGTGAAGGTTGAGCGGCGATGGTCGTTGGCATATTCCATAAACCCTGAAGTTCCAGCTGCTTTTGAGTCTCTTCATCCAATTCAGCAATTCGACTTATCGGATAAGAAACAGCCATCGACTGATAGCTCTTGGCCAAAACTCCTGCCTGATCATCCTTCTGAGCAACCTGGCCTGCGACCGGAAAAAACGAAGGTGTCGGGACGATCATTTCATCGCCTTGTTCAACAACTCCAGTCTCTTCTGCTTGCGCTAGCGAAGCGGCAGCCTTGGCAGCTTCAACATCTTTTATCTCGACGACTTCTTCAGTCGTGGGATAAAACTTTGAAGTTTCCTCAGGCTCTGGATGATAGGGCATGGCTGTCTTTGGGAAAAATGGTTCCCTATTTCCGAGTTTTGGTTTATCCACCTTCACTGCTGAATTAGAAGTTCGTTCAGAGGCCTGATTAAGCGACTTGGCAAATTCGACAGCCTCTTGAGAAGGCTTGCCAGTTCGACGAGACGATTGATCAAGCTTAGACCCCGGTGAATTCAAATCCGGGAAAAAAGGAACGCTGCTTACAATTTCTTGACTCATAACTTTTCCTCCTTTCTCTAGATTTGTCTCTAACTGAGACCATTGCCGCTTGCGGCAATCTGACCTTTACTTTTTGGACGCCGGCTCGCGAAATCCCGCGAACTTTTCTGAAAGCTTTTTTGCTTTCTCTGCGTCCATAAGGTTTAAAATTTCAGCTGCATTTTTATTTTTCATTCGCCCAAGAACGGCAATAACCAAATCCTCATTGGCCGTTTCCAAAACCTTGGCGGCCTGGGAGGGCTTCATATTTGAATAAACAGAAACCAAAGTTTCCACCTTTTGCTCGTCTATTTTGACTTTGTCGTCGAGGCGATTCGCAATCTTAGCCCTCAACTCGTCAAGCTCAGCTAGACGTTTCTCAAGTTCAGCCTTTTGATTCTGCAATTCTGCTTCCACCTTTTGAAGCTCTGCCTCACGGTTATCGAGCTGTGCCTTGCGTGCTTCTAACTTAGTAAAAAGAGCCAACTCCTCGTCGGTCCAGGCTTTATTGGCGCCATCATGTTGACCAGCGACTGGACCAACTTCCGTGGGATCTTTTTTCCCTTCTGAAGTCTCTTTTGCCTGCGGCTTAGCCTCTTCTTTTTTCGCCTTTTGTTCGGCCACAGCCTCTCCCAGAAAGCTCACTTCAACGCGATCGAGCAAGCGGGTCCCCATTGGAGTTGAAAACAGATACCCTGCCCCACCAGCAGTCGCGATCAGCATCGTACCCGTAAGCCAAATCTTGATTCGTGCTCCCTTGGGGCGGTTCTTTTTCTTGGCCAATTCGGCCTTTTTCTTAAAATATTCTCGATAGGCGTTATTCATGCCACTTCGCTCCTCTTGAATCGAGTAACCACAAGCTCATCTACTGCTTTCATTTCTTTTTTCTTTTCTTTCTTTTTAAACTCCGCAAATTGCTTCTCTCTTAATTTTTGATACGTTTTATGCTCTCGAGCGGCTTGAATGAGAATCTCCTGCTTTTGATCGCAAATAGCGTGATGATTGATCACCACTTGTCGTTGAGTTTCAATTCTTGACTCAAGTCCTTTCAAAAACTCTTCAATCGACACCAGCCAGCCCTGAGAAAATGCCGATTCGGTTTCGCGAATTTTATAAGCTTCGCCAATGGCTTCTTCTTGTTTTTCATAAAGGGCATTAAGTTTTGCCTTTTCGCTCTCCAACCGACTCAATGACTCGATGTAATCTCTTTGAGCAATCTCCTCTTGCTGTTTGTGATACTCCTCCAATTTTTCGTAAGAAAATTTGAACTTCATGGAGTCCTCAGGATTTCATCCATCTGTTTAATGCTTTGTTCTATGGTAAAGCGCGTTCCAATTTCTTGTTTTAAAAATCCATCGACCATGTCATGGAGCTGAATAGCACGATCAATTTTTGGATTGCTGCCCTTGCGATAGGCTCCAATATTGATCAAATCTTCTGCTTCTTTGTAGATGGCCATATGTTCACGAAGCCGAGTGGAAATATCATAGTGAAGGGGGGTCGCCACGTTTCTCATGACTCGGCTTGTACTCTGCAAAACATCGACTGCAGGGAAATGTCCCTTTTGAGCAAGCGAACGCGAAAGCACAATATGACCATCGACTATGGAGCGAACCGAGTCCGCAATGGGATCATCCATATCGTCGCCTTCAACGAGAACGCTGTATAAACCCGTGATACTGCCCTTGCCGTCGAAAATTCCGGCGCGCTCTAAGAGTTTGGGCATCATTGAAAATACGCTTGGTGTGTATCCCTTGGTTGCAGGAGGTTCGCCAATACTCAAACCAATTTCTCGTTGCGCCATCGAAAATCGGGTAACTGAATCCATCATCAAAAGTACGTTTTTGCCAATTGAGCAGAAATATTCAGCGATTGCCGTTGCGACAAAGGCACCGCGCATTCTCACGACTGGGCTTTGGTCGCTGGTCGCACAGACAATCACCGATCGAGAAAGCCCTTCTTCGCCTAAGTCTTCTTCAATAAACTCCCGGACTTCACGACCTCGCTCGCCAATGAGGGCGATGACATTAACGTCCGCGCTTGTGGCCCGGGCGATCATACCCAGGAGGACTGACTTTCCCACCCCAGAGCCGGCCATGATACCCACCCGCTGCCCCATGCCCGCCGTCACTAGCCCGTTAATGCACTTCACGCCAAGATCCAGCGGCGTTCTTATAGGAGGACGACTTAATGGGTTCTCGGTGGGAGCGTAAATGCTCACTTCGTCAATGGTATGCAACTGACCTTTGCCATCCATGGGCTCACCCAAACCATTTAGAACGCGTCCGAGAAGTTTGTTGCCAACCTTTACGGTGGCCTCGCGTCTTGCTAAAACAATTCGGGCTCCCATGCCCACCCCTCGAAGATCACCTAAGGGCATGAGCAAAACACTTTTATCTCTGAAACCAACGACTTCAGCCAAAAAAGGCTTCTCGCCATTACTTGGATAAACTTCGCAAACGGTTCCAAGCCAAGCTCCGGGCAAATAACCTTCCATTAAAAAGCCCACCACCTTGGTGATTTTGCCGCTGTCATGAAATAATGGATTTCGGTCGACGGCGACCTCATATTTTCTAAGATTGAGGGCCAGATCCGAGCTCATTAAGATTTACCCTCATCAGCCTTAGGCACTTTTGATTCAAGGGTTACAAATAGTTTATTGATTCGAGTTTCAATTGTAGCGTCAACGGCCCCAAAATTAGTCTCGACGACACAGCC
>JADLCR010000071.1 GCA_020847095.1 Oligoflexia bacterium
GTATGCAACTGACCTTTGCCATCCATGGGCTCACCCAAACCATTTAGAACGCGTCCGAGAAGTTTGTTGCCAACCTTTACGGTGGCCTCGCGTCTTGCTAAAACAATTCGGGCCCCCATGCCCACCCCTCGAAGATCACCCAAGGGCATGAGCAAAACACTTTTATCTCTGAAACCAACGACTTCGGCCAAAAAGGGCTTCTCGCCATTACTTGGATAAACTTCGCAAACGGTTCCAAGCCAAGCTCCGGGCAAATAGCCTTCCATTAAAAAGCCCACCACCTTGGTGATTTTGCCGCTGTCATGAAATAATGGGTTTCGGTCGACGGCGACCTCATATTTTCTAAGATTGAGCGCCAGATCCGAGCTCATTAGGATTTACCCTCATCAGTCTTAGGCACTTTTGATTCAAGGGTTGCAAATAGTTTATTGATTCGAGTTTCAATTGTAGCGTCAACAGCCCCAAAATTAGTTTCGACGACACAGCCTCCAGGCGAAATGCTATCATTGACTTCCACTTTAACTTTGGGAATGCGCTCAAGCGGATTTCCCATTTGACCTTTCATTTGATCCAAGAAGTCTTTGTCTTTTTGGCTAATAATGACCTTCACTTCTTCTTCACTCTGCGCACTTTCAAGGGAGGCTCTCAACACATCAAGAATGGCTTCGCTTTTGGTTGAAATTTCCCTAAGAGCCAGCGCTTTGGCCACATGAAAGATCGTCTTGACGAGATGTCCTTCGTTTTCAATCAAAAGTCGCTTTTTGAGCTCCGTGAGCTCAGTTACCATCGAACCGAGAGATTCGATGGCTGACTTGATCTCATGGGCCGTATCGGAGAATGCCTTTTCTCTGCCTTCTTTAAGTCCGAGGGAGTAAGCCTCTCCGTAAGCCTTTTCTTCGATGATTTTGAGTTTACTGAGCACCTCAGCTTCGACACGGGCATTAAAACTTTTTCGTTCGATTTCGCTTAGGCCCGTAGTTTCCGCCACTAACGGGTTGATAGAAAAGTCCGCTCGTTCCGGATTATCCATTTGTTGCTGCTGTGAAAAGTCCAGGGCTTGTTGAGTGATGGTCTGAGAAAATGGCCGAGGCTTATACTCCAGAACATGCCCTTCAACTTCAGCTGGCTTGAGCACCGGTTTAAACAAGGGCATCCTCCGCACCGCCTCGAGCAATCAAGATCTTACCCTCGGCTTCAAGTTTTCTAGCCAAGTTCACAATCTCTTGCTGAGCAGCTTCAACATCGGAAAGCTTCGCCGGGCCCATGCTCTGTAGATCTTCTTGGAGCAATGTGCTTGCACGAGTGGACATATTTCTGAAGATCTTGTCACGAATCTCATCATTGGCTGTCTTAAGGGCCAACAGAAGTTTTTCATTGGGAACTTCTTTGAGAAGGGTTTGAATTCCTCGATCATCAATTTTGACGATGTCTTCAAACACGAACATGAGCTTTCGAATTTCCTCAGCTAAGATGGGGTCTTTTTCCTCAAGTCGCGACATAATGGCCGTCTCAGTATTTTTATCCATGACGTTGAGCATTTCCGCTACCGGCTGAACTCCACCGAGTTGGGCTTGCTCAACCGTACCCATGGTTGCCAGCTCCTGCTTGAGAACCTTGTCAACCTCTTCAATAAGATCAGGCGAAATATAGTCAAGGTTGGCCATTCTCAAAACGGCTTCAGCCTGCAGAGATTCGGGCATTCGCTTAAGAACTTCGCACTTTTTCTCAGGCTCAAGGTGAGCCAAGATAACTGAAATTGTTTGTGGATGTTCGTTAACTAAGAAGTTGGCCAGTGATTTAGCGTCGACAAGCTCGAGAGATTCAAGGGTGCGCACACCTGCGCCAGCGGCCAAATTCAAGTGACCTAATATTCCACGGGCTCGCTCTTCACCAACGGCGGCCACGATATTGTCTTTGGTCGCCACATCCTTTGAAAAGATGTACTCTTCAGACTCGCTCACTTTTTCGTAGTACTCTTCAAGCACCCTCTTGGTCACATCAACCGGGACAAATCGCAAGCGATGCATGTTATTGATTAATTTTCGAATATCTCCATCATCAAGATGTTTGAGTAGCTCTTGAGTGGCCGTGTCTCCCAAATAGTTGAGCAAAATGGCCGCTTTTTCCATTCCTCGTAATTCTTCAAAAATAACCGGTGCATTTGACATTTGCGCTCTCCCTTACCCTGCCCGTCGTTCTTCGATCCACTGGTTCAACGCTAACGCAGCTTTTCTCGAGTCATTATTCACTAAATTCATAATACGCTCTTTGAGAAGTTCGCTTTCGGCCTTATCAGGATCAATCGTCTCTTCTAACATGGGCAATGCTCCACCCATTCCAGGCAACGAATTATCCACAGTCTGAAGATCTTCAAGCTCTTCAATTGTTTTTGGAAGCATGTCTTCGACCGAGTCCTGAAAGCTGTCCGTAATCCATCGCATAAACGGTCGAACGACTAAGAAAAAGAATAGACCGAAACTCAGCGCGATGACGCCCCAACGAATGACGTAAGAGATCAACTTTCGCTTTTCGAGACTTGCAATGAGTCTTTCGGACTCAAGAAAATCTTCTTTTTCAAACTTGAAATTTTCAATTTTAACGACATCACCACGTTTTTCGTCAAATCCGATGGCGTTCTTCACGATCGTTTCATACTTAGCGAGCTCTTCCGGCGAGCGAGGCGACCATTTTTCGGTTACAGTACCGTCTTCCGCCACAACACTTTGTGTAACACCGTCCACAAGAACAGCCACACTTAGTTTTTCAACATTTCCAATCGGTTCTTTTATGTTTCGAACAACCTTTGTGTTTTCAAAGTTGGTTGTTTTTAATTCCTTATCCACATCCTGCCTGAACGCCACCGAATTCGGATCTTCAGCTCCAGGCAAATTGGCTCTCGCTCCGGGCACTCCTGAAGTATTACTGCGATTACCTCTAAGTCTTTCCTCTTCGGTTTGAATGGACTTCACTGCTTGCTTATCGGGATCGACCACTTCTTCAACTGAAGAGACTTGCCTAAAATTCACATCGGCGGTGACTTTAGCGGTGACCTTTCCTTGACCCACGATCCGCGCCAGGATGTCTTCGATATTCGACTCAATTTGGCGCTCTCGGTTAAGTTTATAATCAAGCATGTCGTTTCCGGCGGCAGAAAGTGTTCCCGCCACGTTACGACTTAAAACCTTTCCACGAGCATCAACGACAGTTACCTTTTCTGGCTCCAAGCGTTCTACGGCACTCGCCACAAGATTGATGATTCCCCGGACCTGCTCAACGCTGAGGGTTTTTCCGTTTTTGAGATCCACTACGACTGAAGCCGAAGGCGGCTGACGCTCTTCTAAAAACGTCGTGTTTGGAGGAATGGCCAATATAACCTTTGAATTCTTAACGGCCTCTAGACTATTGATCGTTCTAATAAGCTCACCTTGCAAGGCGCGTTGATAATTAATACGTTGAACATAACTAGTCGTCCCGAAAGTTTCTTTATCAAAAATCTCAAAGCCAATTTGGCCGATTTTTTGAAATCCTGAATCCACCAAAAGCATCATTTGAGTACTTCTTAAAAACTCCGGCGGTACTGTGATAGTTTTGCCACCATCGATCAGCTGATAGGGGATGTTTCGCTCCTGGAGTTTTCCGACGATCATCGGAACATGCTCAACCGGAACGTTTTCAAAGAGCGGAGTAAAGCTTCTTCCGGTCACCATCATGCCTACGACAATGAATGTCATGATGATGATAAAGCTCGCCGTGATCACGCTCGCTCTCTTGATTGGAGTCAGATTCATGTAAAAGTCACGAATCTGCTGTGCTAACTTCTGGAGTAATTTATCCAAGGCTCATCCCCCTGTTAAACAACGCTCAAACCTGCATTCTCATAATTTCTTGATACGCTTCGATAATCTTGTTTCTCACTTGCACCATGAGTTTTAACGCAATGTCTGCTTTTTCCGTCGCGATCATGGTCTCGTGTATGTTTTGACTTTTGCCAGTCGCCAGCTCTTGCATCTTGCGATCGGACTCCTTCTGGAGCTGATTGACTGAATTAACTGCGTCGGTCAGCGTGTCCGCAAAGGTCTTCTGGACCTCGGTGGCTGATCCGGGCGCTTGCGGCTGCGTGACCCTATTGATGGTCTTTGTCGTTTCGCCGGTTTTTAGAACTGCATTTGATGTATTTATGGTTAAGCCATCCATGGCCTACCCCCTTTTAAAGTTTACCGTCCTATTTCAATCGCACTTAACGCCATATTCTTTGTCGTATTCATGGCCGATACGTTTGCCTCATAACTTCTGGAAGCCTGAATCATGTCGACCATCTCTTCCATAATATTGATGTTGGGAAATGCAACATAGCCATCTTCGTTAGCATCCGGATGATTGGGATCATATTTCAACAATGGTCCGCGACGATCCGGCCGAATGTCAGTCACTTGAACCCGATCAATATCTTCGTCAACTTTGCCGGCCAAAATTTCTCCAAAGTGGCGCTGTTGCGGAATAGCCGTAAACTCAACTTCTTTGCGTCGGTACGGACCCCCTTCGGGTGTTTGGGTCGTATTGACGTTGGCAATGTTGCTTGAAATGGCATTCATGCGCATTCGTTGCGCCGACATACCACTTCCGCTAACTCTCATCCCAGTGAGGAAATCCATTATTTACCTCCCTCGGTAATTCCGTACTTCAACATGGCAAGCTTTTTATTGATCAGCGCCAAAGCCGCCTTGTAGAGAACACTGTTCTCCGACATCAACGACATTTCCTTATCAAGATCGACGGTATTTTTGTCGGGGTTCACATCTGCTTCTGGGTTATCTTCTACGGTCACCCGTTCCCGACCCAACGACGCCGTGCCCATGGCAAAATGGTCCGGACTAGAAGTGGTCAACCCATTCATCCCATCCAAATCCACCGCTCTCGCTAGTGCATCTTCAAACTCGACAACCTTTGCCTTGTATCCTGGCGTCTCCGCATTAGCGACGTTACTTGAAGTCACATTGTGCCTTAAAAGGCGGTAATTAAGTGACGCGCCCAATGCGTTAGTTGTTGTATCAAACAGATTCTTCATGATTACCTCCATCTTGTCGGTACTCATTAAGTTTATTTCTCAAGGTTCGAATGCTTATTCCCAACAAACGAGCCGCCTGCGTGCGATTTTGCCGGGTTTGTTCAAGGGTTTTTAAAATTAAGTTCTTTTCCATTTCCGCAATGGTCATTCCCACGGCAATTTGGCTCTCAACCTGGCTTGCAAGGCGGGCATCAACTTGAATATGATCGGGACGAATTTCTTCGCCGCGGCAGAGCAAAACTGCACGCTCCACAACATTTTCGAGTTCGCGCACATTTCCTGGCCACTTCCACTGTTTTAACTTCACGACCGCCCCGGGGCTTAGTCGATTGACGTTTCTTCCGTTCAAAATTGCCGATACCCTCAAAAAATGCTCAGCAAGGGTTATGACATCTTCTTGGCGTTCTCTTAGTGATGGGATTCTCAAGGGAATGACATTTATTCGGTAATAGAGGTCCTCACGAAACTTTCCGTCTTTGACCATCGCGGCCAAATCCCGGTTTGTTGTGGCAATGATTCGAATATTCACTTTAACTGGTGTTTTGCCACCGAGCCGATCAACTTCTTCCTGTTGCAAAACACGCAAGAGTTTTGCTTGCAATCCAAGGGGCATCTCGGAAATTTCATCGAGCAATATGGTGCTTTCATTCGCACGTTCGAACTTTCCCGGCTTTGCCTGAACGGCCCCTGTGAAGGCCCCGCGCTCGTATCCAAATAGTTCACTTTCAAGGAGCCCTTCGGGTACGGCCGCGCAATTAATTGCGACAAATCTTCTATGACTTCGCGGGCTACGATCGTGAATATATTTGGCCAGCAACTCTTTGCCAGTTCCCGATTCTCCGTAGATAAGAATCGTGGCTTTGCTTTGTGCCACATTTGTCGCGGTTTCAATCACGTCTTGAAACTGAGGGTCACACGTAATTAGCGAACCAAATTCCTTTTTGATCATTTACGTCCGTCTCCTGCCCCACTTGCCGCGGGTTTGCGGTCAAAGTATTTTTTGTATTTTTCACTCCATTGAATTTGCGCCAACTGCTCTTGTGCCATTTTCTTCCAAAGTTGAGAGTCTTGTTCCTCTCGCGCCCACTGCCACGTCGCCTGTGCATCGGGAATTTTGCCCAGTTCAAAATAGATGCGCCCGAGTTCAAACTTAATGCGACTCACAGGTTTGTCGGCGGTATAGCGATCCAAAATGAGCTTGTAAGCTTCGATAGCCTTTTCAGGCTTTCCAATCCGCACATTTGATTGCGCTGAGAACTCCAGTGCTTCTCTCACTTTTTCGGCGCCAACAGATTCATTTTTTTGTGCTGTTTCGACGACTTGGTTAGCCCAAAAAATAGAGTCATTAAGCCGTCCGGATTTTGCGGTCACTTTTGCTAATCTCATCCACGGCTCAACAAGGAGCTCAGGCTTTCCCTTCCAGCGTGCGGCCAGGTCTTTAAGTGCGGCTTCGGCAACATCGTTGCGCTCTTGCCTCTCGGCAACGCCAGCCAATATTAAACTGTGTTCAATACGTTCTTGGTCAGCCAAGACCTCGACTTTTTGTATCTCTTCAAGAAACTTTGCCGCTTGAGTTATTTGATTTGCCTCATATGCCACCCGCGCTTTTCGCAAAGCAATGGTATCGGCCGTAGGAAGATTTTGAAAAACTTCGGCGTATTGCTTTGCTTTTCCAGCAAGTGATTTTAGTCGCGACTCTGTTGTTTCATACTCCTTCATGGCCTCAGTCAAAAGATTCAGTCCTTCATAGGCGCGCCCTAGAGTCATATGGAGATCAACACGCTCTTCTTTTGCTAACCAGCTGGAAGTGTTTTTACTATAAATGTTAATGGCTCCAACAAAATTGCCGCCATTCTGCGCATGCTCGACTTGCCTTGCGAGATTATTAACTATTCTATTCTTGAAGATGCCGAGATACGGTGAGAGTACTTCTTTTTGATAGTACGTCGTGAGCATGTCCAATGATTCTGCGAAGTCCTTCCGCGCGAGCAGTCCATCGGATTCCTTTAAGATGACAAACGTATCCAAATGATCCATTTCGTCTTTTGGCTTTTCTTTTTTTATCTGCTCCCGTACCGCTTTGAGTTCTTTATTTTTCATGGAGATATAGCGATCTGTGTCCAAATATACTTTGGCCAAATAGGCTCCGGGAGTTCCGCGATAACGAAAATAAGATTCCAAATAGGCCCCGGTGACTTTACTTTTTGCGACACCTTGGATTTCCATGATTTCGCCCAATCGAGTCATGGCGTATCCACCTGCCGGATGAGTTGGGAATCTTTGAAGGAATCCTCTATAGGCATCCAGAGCCCCCTTGTAATCCTTGAGCCAAAACCTGGATTCTGCCGAATTAAAAAATACGTTTGGCCCCTCTTGCCATTGTTCAGGATATTTTTTTAGGGCACCGAGGTATGTGTCGAGTGCCGCCTTATAATCCTTCTTCTTAAAAAAGACATCACCGATTCTAAAACGAGCCTCCACGGCGAATCTTCCGGAGCGAGGATCGCTTTCGATTTTCTCTAACTCCTGGATCGCGAATTCGTCCTTATTGAGATCTCTAAGGGCGTTGGCAATGGCCATGCGCATTTGCCAATAAAAGGGACTGTCCGGATACTTCTCTACTCCGCTTTGAAAAGTCGACAGTGTCCCAAGGGCATTGTTCACTTCACGATAGGAATACCCAATAAGGGCAAGGGTGCGGTAGCGAGAAGGATCTTCGGGGTAAGCCTCTAAAACATTTTTGTATAGTCGTAATGCTGTTTCCAGATCAGCCGGCTGTCTGTCTTTTTGCCAAATTTTATACATAATGTCGGCGTAAAGAAAATCTAGAGTCTGTTTGTATTTGGTGCTTTGCGGATATTTTTCTTTATAGATTTTGAGTGTTTTTAGAGCGACTGTGGGCCGATTGTCGTTGTATTGTTTGATCATCAAACGAACAATTTGGTTTTCCTCGTTTTCGGCAGGCTCAACTTCGTACCTAATTGGATCTTTAACAATGTTTTCAAGATAGGGATGCGTCACCATGAGTGCGGGGTATCTCAAATAAATATTTTCGCTTGATCGGATAAGTCCGTTTTCAGAAATTTCGGAATCATCAATCTTGAATCTGTTTAAATCTTTATCTCCTCCGTCGAAAATTCCATACTTAAGTTTGGTTTTTCCATCTTTATTTTGCGCCTCCAAAAATCCGAATCCGGAATAGTCAACTTGTGGCGAATGATCCGAAGCGAGACCACGCTTTTTCACACCCAACAAGAATTTGTCTTTTGTCGGATGATTTTGGACAAGGCGATCCAACTCAGTTTTCTTCTTTTCTGCTTCGGACATTTTTTTAACTTGGGGAGCGTCTTTATAAAAATCTAGAACCAGGGCTCCTGGTGAATCCGTCTGATATTCAAACAACGTGACCCGAGGATGTTTTGTGTAAAATCTCAAAAGCGCCTGATTGTTATTTCCATTTACGACTTCAACCTTTTGTATCCGGCTATCTTTAAACGCACTTAGATTCTTTACCTCTTCAGCCTGAACTCCATAGAGCTGAACCTCGTGCACAAAGATTTTTCCCTCTTGCACTCGCCGTTTGTCATAACGCCATTCGTCACGGCCGCTGATTTCAAAATGCGATGTGTCGCCCTGAACGCTAAAGGTGGAATTCA